>JAESQB010000156.1 GCA_016765375.1 Flavobacteriaceae bacterium
GTTCAAAAAACTTATTGAGAGACATTCCTGTAAACAAAATAAAAGAATTTGAAAGAGACTTTATAGAGTTTTTAAACGCTAAACACAGAGATACATTAGACACCTTAAAGGATGGAAAACTTACCGATCAGGTAATTGATGTATTGACCTCTGTCACTAAAGACCTTTCGGCTAAATATAAAAATTAGTATTGAGTATAAAGTATTGAGATATTAGATACTCATTATTTTATACTCTACTAAAGTTTAATATTAGAAAGTGTTGTGCTAAGTTTTAGTTATAATCTAACTACTATTTACTCAATACTCAATACTAAAAAAAATGGCAAACTTAAAAGAAATACGTAATAGAATTGCTTCGGTAAGCTCTACCATGCAGATTACCTCAGCCATGAAAATGGTATCTGCTGCTAAGCTTAAAAAAGCACAGGACGCCATTACGGCAATGAGACCTTATGCCAATAAGCTTACTGAGCTTCTACAGAGTCTAAGTGCAAGCTTAGAGGGAGACGGTGCAAGTAAATTTTCTGATCAACGCGAAGTAAATAAGGTGTTGCTTGTGGCTATTTCTTCTAATCGTGGTTTAGCGGGGGCTTTTAATTCGAGCATTGTTAAAAAAGGGCTTGAATTGGCTGAAACCACTTACCAAGGCAAACAGGTTGATTTTTTAACCATTGGAAAGAAGGCGAGTGATGTATTGGGGAAATCTCAAAACATTATAGAGAATCACAATAGCATTTTTGATGATTTAAGTTTTGAAAATGTTGCTGAAATCGCTCAAAATTTGATGAATTTATTTAGTGATGGTCAATACGACAAGATTGTATTGGTGTACAATAAATTTAAAAATGCGGCCACTCAAATTATTATGGAAGAGCAGTTTTTGCCTATTCTTCCCTTCGAATCTGAAAGCGGAAGCACTGTTAATTTAGATTATATTTTTGAGCCTGCTAAGGCCGAAATCGTTTCACAATTAATACCCAAGAGCTTAAAAACACAACTTTTTAAAGCAGTTAGAGATTCATTGGCCAGTGAGCACGGTGCTAGAATGACAGCCATGCATAAGGCAACCGATAATGCTACAGAGCTTAGAGACACCCTTAAATTGCAATATAATAAAGCAAGGCAAGCTGCTATTACCAACGAAATTTTAGAAATTGTTGGAGGAGCTGAAGCTCTGAACAATTAGACGAAGCGTTAGCGGAGTCAAATTTTCAATAGTGCCGAAGCCTTAAACGGATAAACCTTAATGATATAAAGTATTTAAAGCCCTCCGCCTTTGGCGGAGGGCTTTTTTGTTTTTCAAGTTCAATAAATTACATGTAGGGTTAAAATATTGTAAATAAAAGAAGACGGGTTCTGCACAGAAAAGCTATAGGGTAATACGGCAAAACGTTCTAAATAAAATCACTTATCTTTATCAAAAGGTATGATTTTTAGCAAATTACTTTGAAATGTATTTGTGGGTAGTCACTAAATAAAAATTTATGAAANATTTAAAACACTTATGTATTNGGGCATTTTTAAGNCTAGTTTTAACAAATGCCAATGCACAGAATATGAATAATGAATTGTTAGGNAAAATACTTACACAAGTNTCAGACAGTATTAGCGGGCAGCCCGGTTATTGGGAGGTTGCTTATGGAAATATGGGTATTATTGTGGTGACAGATCAAAAACAAAATAGAATGCGTATGGTAACCCCAATCGCGTATATTAACGAACTGGATGAGTTAACGTATAAAGAGGCCTTAGAGGCCAATTATCATACNGCATTGGATATTAAATATGCTATTTCAAATGAGNTCATGTGGTCGGTTTTTATACACCCCTTAAAAGAGCTTTCTGAAGCCCAAGTTAAAGATGCAATAAGGCAGGTATATAACGGNGCAAGGTCTTTTGGCAACGGCTATTCGAGNANCAATNTGGTTTTTGGAAAAAATTAAACGTTACCGTTTTNTTTTTATAGATGTTGAACATCAGTTAAATATAAGCTNANGNNATATTAAAACNNCTCNNAATNAGTTTCTTTAATAGTATTNAANNTTAAAAAGCTATTAAAACTTATAAATTCAAGCATTAAAATTTTTTAATAAACAGAAACAATCAATTTTTACTTTATAAGATTTGGGGATATTGTATTTAAAATCACTATATTTGCCACCTTGAAAATTAAAANAANTAAATTTAAATTATAATGACGAAAGCAGATATTATTGCTAAAATTTCAGAAAAGCTTGGAATGGAAAAAGGAGATGTACAAGCTACAGTTGAAACTTTTATGGAAGAAGTGAAAAGTTCTCTAGTTGGAGGTAACAATGTTTACCTAAGAGGATTTGGAAGTTTTATTGTTAAAACAAGAGCCGAAAAAACCGGAAGAAATATTTCTAAAAATACNACTATAAAAATACCTGCTCACAATATTCCAGCATTTAANCCNGCAAAAATATTTGTTGAAGGTGTTAANACCAACGTTAAAGTAAAATAAANATTAATTTAAAGCGAATTCTAAATATGCCAAGCGGTAAAAAAAGAAAACGACATAAGGTAGCAACGCATAAGCGTAAAAAAAGGAGACGTGCAAACCGTCACAAGAAAAAATAGAATAAGAATTCTATTTTAAAGTCTCTATTGTTCTTTGACATGAAATTAGCATTATAATACTCTTACCAAGTATTGTACTAATTTCCCCGGATTTTCACATACCTGTGAAAAATATTGTTTAATCCATCTGTTGCGCGAAAGCGTGATGGATAAAAATTACTTATAAAGAGTGAACTACGAATTATATATAAGATCCAGTTCCTCAGGAGTTGATTTTGCCCTTTTAAAAGATGGAAAATTAATAGAATTACATAAAGAAGAAGAAGGAAGTAAATTTACTGTAGGTGATGTTTTTATCGCCAAGATCAGAAAAACCGTTCCTGGACTAAATGCTGCTTTTGTAAATGTAGGCCATGAAAAAGATGGTTTTTTACATTATCATGATTTAGGACCAAAAGTTAAATCCCTTCTTAAATATGTAAAACGTGTAAGCACAGGCAAATTAAAAAACTATTCCTTAAAAAATTTTCCATTTGAGGAAAACATAGACAAACACGGCACGATAAACCATGCCTTAAAGTCTAACCAATCAATTCTGGTACAAATCGTAAAAGAACCAATCTCTACCAAAGGCCCCCGCATTAGTTCGGAGTTGTCTATAGCAGGTAGATATATAGTGCTTGTCCCTTTTTCAGATCGTATTTCTGTATCTCAGAAAATAGAATCTAGAGGAGAGAAAGACCGATTAAAAAGATTGGTAACCAGCATAAAGCCAAAAGGCTTTGGGGTTATTATACGAACTGTAGCAGAGGGCAAAAAAGTAGCTGAACTGGACAAAGATTTACAAGATTTAATGAGCCGTTGGACGGCCATGTGTAAAAAGCTACATAGAGCGCATCTACCATCTAAAGTTTTNACNGAACTCAATCGTGGAGCATCCATAGTACGTGATGTTTTTAACGATTCTTTTTCGTCTATAATTATTGATGACGAAACGCTCCACCTTCAGATTAAAAATTATGTGCAAGAAATTGCACCTCATAAAGAATCTATCGTAAAGTTATACGATTCTAAAATACCAATTTTTGAAAAATTTGGTATAGAAAGACAAATTAAAACCTCCTTTGGACGNACCGTCTCTGGTAATAAGGGCACGTATTTGGTTATTGAACATACCGAAGCCCTACATGTTATTGATGTAAATAGCGGCAATCGCTCGAACAAATCAAAAACACAAGAAGACACGGCCTTAGAAGTTAACCTGATAGCNGCCACAGAGGTGGCCAGACAGTTAAGACTAAGAGATATGGGAGGCATTATTGTTATTGACTTTATTGATATGGCCAATGCTTCGCATAGGCGACAATTATACAATCATCTTAGAGATGAAATGAAAGAAGATAGGGCAAAACACAAGATTTTGCCACCTAGTAAATTTGGATTAATTCAAATTACCAGGCAACGCGTAAGACCCGAAATGAATATCAAAACCCATGAGGTCAATCCTAACGGTNGTGCTAGAGAAATAGAAGCACCAATAGTTTTGATAAATAAAATTGTTGAGGAACTTAAGCGATTGTATCGAAAAGACTATAAAGGGATAACCCTAAGCACACACCCTTTTATAGCAGCCTTTTTAACCAAAGGATTTCCTTCTGTGCGTTACAAATGGTTTTTGGACCATAAGAAATGGGTTAAAATTCAACCCCGAGATGCTTACACATACTTAGAATACCATTTTCATGATAAAAATGGTGTTGAAATTAAATAACAAAAGTGCCATAATTTATTTTATGGCGCTTTTTTTTATGAATTTATTTAAGTTTTAAATCTAAAAAATAATATCTTTCTTCTCTTGAAACCTTCTAAATCATATACTGTAGAACAAGCGCTTTCCAGGATGGAGCATTATTGTGCTTACCAAGAGCGCTGCCATAAAGAGGTTGAACAAAAACTCTTTGAAATGANNCTTATACCTCAAGCCAAAGAGAAAATAATACTTCACCTTTTGGAACATAATTTCTTAAACGAAACCCGTTTTGCAAAGGCCTTTGCTCGCGGCAAATTTTCTATAAAGAACTGGGGCAAACAACGCATTATAAAGGAATTAAAGATACGACAGATTTCGGCTCATAATATTAGAGAAGCACTTAATGAAATAGATCCTGTAGTTTATGCCGAAAGCTTTAAAGCCTTGGCTTTAAAAAAAAACTTAGGCTTAAGCGAAACCAATGTTTATAAGCGAAGAAAAAAACTGGCCGATTATTTATTATATAGAGGGTGGGAAAGCGATTGGGTATATGAAAAGGTTAGAGAGCTTATTCCCTAGAATTATATTGAACACCAAACACCAAACACCGAACGCTGAACACTGAATGTTGAATGTCGAAATACGCCCAATTATTTAAAGTTCAATAAATTAAACCTCGAGCTATTTTATAAAATATTTTGGATTTCTTATATCAGTTTTAGAAATTTTTTCAACATTTTTTTTCATTTCAATACTACACGCCCCAAATTTTTAAAAATTCTTTTTCGCCTGATTTAAGGAAACTCGATTTGCCCCACTATCGGAATCAGGGTTA
>JAESQB010000157.1 GCA_016765375.1 Flavobacteriaceae bacterium
AAATAACAACCTCCATGTTTTTCTGTCTAAACTCTAAGGGCGTGCATTTTTCGTGTTTTTTAAATACTGTCGAAAAATACTGACTGGTAGAAAAACCACAGCTAAAAGCAACTTCAGAAACACTCATGTTTTCATTTTCTAATAATATTTTTTTTGATAATTCTAAACGCTTCATCATCAAATACCGCATTGGGGTAAGGTTTGTCAAGCGTTTACAATGGTGTGTAAACCGTGTTAAACCAACTCCTGCCGATTGTGCCATTTTCTCTATGGTCCACGCATCTAAAATGCTTTTTTCCAGTTCATTCAAAAACAACTTAACACTTCGTGAACTGTCGGTAAGCTGTTCATTAAGTTCCATTTCTTCGGCATTCATCAGATCTAATAATAAAATTAAAAGATGATTCACCAAGAGTCTAATTCTAGAAGAATTACTCCCGCATTCGTCAGTATCTACCGCTTTTCCAATAAACTTAAAACACTCCCTAATACGATTGTCTGTCTTCCAGAGTACTTTTTCGTTTTGCCTTAAAATGGTCGTCAGTCTATCCAAATCTTTAGGCGCNAGTACAATCCAATCNGGCCAGNNCCAANTTTCATGGGGNCTTCTCACATCTAAATCTAATATNACCCAATAAAATTTNCCCATACCAATAAAAGGATTGCCCACTTTATGGGATTCCCAAGGNCGCGTAATGGTCAAACAATTTGGNAANAATTCCATTTCCTGATTTTCTTGTGAATAAGGCATAGAGCCCGATTCTAAAAAATGAATCTCAATACCCTCATTTCTATGCCAATCCAAACCCCAATCTTGCGGTTCATCAGCATCCCAGTANCCCACACTATTTAAACCAACAGTGTCTTCGGTTAANCGATCGCCNGGATAGGTGAATCGTGCCAAGGCCTTAAACTTTAATTTTTTTCTATCAACAGCATCAACTAAAGGCAANCAGGTATCGGCATGATAAACAANACCATCGGCTTCAAAAGGGGTGATTTTTTGTATATTTATCTTCACTGAAAAAAATTGAACACTAATAATGTGCAAATTAATTAATTTGGCAAGATAATATCTTATTTTAAGACTTTAATAAAATTAATATATAATGAGTAACAACGATTTAAAGCCCCTCGAAGAGAAATATGACGCCATAGTTGTAGGAACCGGAATTTCNGGTGGGTGGGCAGCCAAAGAGCTTTGTGAGAACGGATTAAAAACACTAGTCCTTGATCGTGGTAGAATGATAAAGCATAATGAGAATTATCCAACTGCACATTTAGATCCTTGGGATTTACCTAATGGAGGAGCACCCACTAGAGAAGTTCGTGAACAAAAACCTAAACAAGATCGCACTGGATTTGCCACAAATATGGATCACCAACATTTTTTTGTTGATGATATTAAGCATCCTTATAATGAAGATCGACGTTTTGATTGGATTAGAGGCTATCATGTTGGTGGACGTTCTTTAATGTGGGGAAGACACAGTTACCGCCTTAGCGAAATGGATTTTGAAGCCAATAAAAAGGATGGTATAGCTGTAGACTGGCCTGTACGTTATAAAGAAATTGAGCCTTGGTATGATAAGGTTGAAGAATACATAGGGGTTGCTGGTGAAAACTTAGGCTTTGCACATTTTCCAGATCAGAAACTCTTAAAACCNTTTGAGCTTAACTGTGTTGAAAAAGATTTTAGAGGCGTTTTAGAAAAAGAGTTTGGCGATAGAACCATAATAACAGGACGTGTTGCTCATATAACCGAAGGCACTAAACCCGGTTTAGGCAGAAGTACCTGTCAGCACAGAAATCGTTGCTCGCGAGGCTGTCCTTATGGCGCTTATTTTAGTAGTAACTCGTCTACATTGCCAGCAGCAGATGCAACAGGAAACATGACCATAAGATCAAACTCTATTGTTAGTGAAGTCATTTATGACGAAAAATTAGGCAAGGCCACTGGTGTAAAAGTTATAGATACAGCTACCAAGGAAACTTTTGTTTTTAAAGCCGATGTTATATTTTTATGTGCCTCTGCAATTGCATCCGCAGCCATATTGTTGCAATCAAAATCGGAGCGTTTTCCTAACGGTTTAGGAAATGATAGTGGGGAAGTAGGGCATAATATTATGGATCATCATTTTCATGTTGGAGCAACAGCCATTGCAGAAGGTTATGATGATAAAATTAATAAAGGNNNNCGNCCNTCAGGAGTNTACGTACCTNGATTTAGAAATTTAGGNGGCGAAACCGATCAAAAAGAATTTATAAGNGGTTATGGCTACCAAGGAGGCGCTTCAAGAGAAAGCATNTCTGATTTGGTTAGCGAATTAAAATATGGCNCAGNANTAAAAGAAGCTATTTTAAAACCGGGTCAATGGCGCATGGTNCTTCTAGCTTTTGGTGAAACTCTTCCTGATCACAAAAATCGCATGTATATGGATTACGACAGGAAAGATGAATGGGGTTTACCCACTGTAACTTTTGACGCTCATTTTGGTGATAATGAAGTAGCTATGCGGAAGGATGCGGAAGAACAAGCGGTTAAAATGNTAGAAGCTAGTGGATATAAAGACATCGAGCCTTTCAATAATGATGAAGGATTCNNTATGGGNTTAGGTATTCATGAAATGGGAACCGCCCGTATGGGNAGAGACCCAAAAACATCGGTTCTTAATGGGCATAATCANNTACATGCCTGTAAAAACGTGTATGTAACCGATGGTGCTTTTATGACCTCATCGGCTTGTCAAAACCCATCACTAACCTATATGGCGTTTACGGCAAGAGCGGCCAATCATGCGGCAGAAGAATTTAAGAAAAAAGCGTGATTTTTAAAATGTAACAAATTGTGATTTCAGGACTCTTTTGNCGACCTGACAGGTCTCAAAAAAACAAACATGGGCAATACAAATTTAGAAATAATGGAAGACCAATACGATGCTATTGTTGTTGGCACCGGAATTTCTGGTGGATGGGCAGCCAAAGAGCTTTGTGAAAACGGCTTAAAAACATTGGTTCTTGAACGCGGAAGAATGATCGTGCATAATAAGGATTACCCAACTGCCTTCCTCGACCCATGGGATTTACCAAACGGCGGNACGCCTTCAAGAGAAANCCGTGAACGCAAGCCAAAACAACATCNTACCGGTTTTGTTACCAATGAAGCCCATCAGCATTTTTTTGTAGACGACCTCAAGCATCCTTATAATGAAGATCAACGTTTTGATTGGATTAGAGGTTATCAGGTTGGCGGTCGTTCTCTAGTTTGGGGANGGCATAGTTACAGACTTAGCGATATTGATTTTGAAGCCAATAAAAAAGAGGGCGTCGCCGTAGATTGGCCGGTGCGCTATAAAGATATTGAACCTTGGTACAGTCATGTTGAGGAATACATTGGGGTTTCGGGTGAGAATTTAGGCTTAAAACAACTTCCTGATCAGAGATTATTAAAACCAATGGCCTTGAACTGTGTTGAAGAACATTTTAAAAACAAAGTTCACGAAAATCTTGATGACAGAGCCATTACCATGGGACGTGTTGCCCATATCACCGAAGGCACTAAACCTGGATTGGGGAGAGGTACCTGCCAATATCGCGATAAATGCATGAGTGTTGCCCTTATGGCGCCTATTTTAGTAGTAATTCCTCCACACTTCCGGCGGCAGATGCTACTGGAAACATGACCATTAGACCTCATTCTATAGTTTGTGAAGTTATATACGACGAAAAATTAGGGAAAGCCACAGGCGTAAAAATAATAGATGCTGAAACAAAAGAAGTCCATGAATTTAAAGCCAAAGTAATCTTTCTTTGCGCTTCTTCGGTGGCTTCTGCATCCATATTACTCCAATCTAAATCGGAGCGGTTTCCTAATGGATTGGGCAATGATAGCGGAGAACTCGGACACAACTTAATGGACCATCACTTTATGGTGGGGGCTTCGGGAACAGTAACTAATTTTGACGACATGTACACTAAAGGACGTAAACCTAATGGCGTTTACATTCCACGATTTAGAAACCTTGGTGGCGATAGTGATAAAAAAGAATTTTTAAGAGGTTATGGTTTTGAAGGCGGCGCAGGACGCGGTAAAATGTCTGAAATTGTTCGTGAACTTAAATATGGCAAAGATCTTAAAGAAGCCATTTTAAAACCCGGCGAATGGCGCATGGGGATCACCGCTTTTTGTGAAACGCTCCCGGATCATAAAAATCGTATGTATTTAGATTACGATAAGAAAGATGAATGGGGTTTGCCAACCGTTACTTTTGACGCTAATTTTGGAGAAAACGAATTAGCCATGCGAAAAGACGCTAAAGAACAAGCCATTAAAATGTTAGAAGCCGGTGGCTTTAAGGACATTCAAGCCTATGATGATATTGGCGGTATGGGCTTAGGCATTCATGAAATGGGAACCGCTCGTATGGGTAGAGATCCCAAAACCTCAGTACTTAATAAACACAACCAAATACACGCCTGTAAAAATGTATACGTAACCGATGGTGCTTTTATGACCTCATCAGCATGTCAAAACCCATCGCTTTCTTATATGGCATTTACAGCAAGAGCTGCTAATCATGCAGCAAAAGAAATTAAGAATTTTAAATAACAGATTATGCAAAGAAGAGAAGCATTAAAAAAGATTGGATTAACTACGGGATTCGTTATAGCAACGCCAACTCTAATTAGTTTATTCCAAAGTTGTACCGACGATACTCAAAATTGGGTGCCTCAGTTTTTTTCTGAAGAACAAGCTACTGTACTCACCGATATTGTTGATGTATTTTTACCTAAAACAGACATTCCTTCGGCTACAGAGGTCAATGTTCCTCAGTTTATGGATAAATATGTTAATGAAGTATGGGAGCTTATCGAACAAGATCGAATTAAAGTCGCTTTTGATAAATTGCTAATGCAAATTAAAACCGATTATAACGAAAACCTTAATAAGGTCACTGAAGATAATTACAAGGACCTTCTGGACAATCATATGCTTATTGTGCCTAAAGGTCAGGAGCCAACCCCAGAGACTGAGCCTATGACAACTTCCGACTTATTAAACAGCATAAAGTGGATGGCTATTAATGGGTATAAAATAAATGAAACCGTTGGTGAAACTATTTTGGCATACGATCCAATCCCTTCTACATCCTATTGTGGTGATCTACAAGAGTTAACCGGAGGAAGAGCTTGGTCTTTATAATAGTTGTTGAGTTAATTAGTTACTGAGTTTTTGGGTTAATGGTTGTTTTGGGAAAAAATATTTCAGTTATTCCCTCGAATACTATTAGCTTAATAAATTACTTGAGATCTAAAATAATTCACAACCAAATAACTTTACAATAAAGTAACTTAAAACTAAATCACTCACTAACTCACAAACTAAAAATGGATAGGCGCGATTTTGTACAAAAAACTATATTAACAACTGCAGCAATTTCAACCATAACTACTGCTGGTTTGGCAAGCAATTTGTCTGGTGATTTAAATAAACCCGTGTATAAGCTTAAGTTTGCGCCCCATGAAGGCATGTTTAAGCATCATGCGGGAGACGACATCTTAGACCAGCTTCAGTTTATGGCCCATCAAGGGTTTAAGGCCTTTGAGGATAACGAAATGCGTAACCGCCCGATTAAAACTCAAGAAGCCATTGCTGCATTAATGCAGAACAACCATATGGAAATGGGTGTTTTTGTAGCCCATAAAATTTATTGGGACGTTCCTAATTTAGCTTCGGGAGATGCTACCTATAGAAACGAATTTTTAAACGACATCAGAAACTCTGTTGATGTTGCCAAGCGTGTTAATGCCAAATGGATGACCGTTGTTCCGGGATTTGTTGACCTCAGTAAGGATGAAGGTTATCAAACTGCCAATGTCATAGAAACTCTAAAACAAGCCGCCGCTATATTGGAACCTCATGGCATCATCATGGTTTTAGAGCCTTTAAATTTTAGGGATCATCCGGGCATGTTTTTAAACAAAGCAGCCCAAGCTTATGAAATCTGCAAAGCGGTAAACTCTCCCTCCTGTAAAATTCTTTTCGACATTTACCATCAGCAAATNCAGGAAGGCAATTTAATNCCTAATATCGAAGCTTGTTGGGACGAAATAGCCTATTTTCAAATTGGCGACAACCCCGGCAGAAACGAACCCACTACAGGCGAAATTAACTATACNAATGTCTTTAAATACATNCANNACAANGGNTTTACAGGTATTTTAGGAATGGAGCACGGCAATTCAATTNCNGGNAAAGCAGGCGAATTNGCNGTNATTGACGCTTATAAACGTACAAGTAGATTTTAAGCTAGAAGTTAGAGGCTAGAGGCTAGAGGCTAGAGGCTAGAGGCTAGAAAATACTAAAGAATATTTTCTGATTTCTAAGCTCTGATTTCTAAAAAAATAACCCCATTAGTATTATCTTCTTGAATAATAAACCATTAAAAAAACAAAGCTATTAAACTAACACCATGAGAAAACAATACCATTTTCAACCTTCAAAAAATGGCTTTTACGCATGGGATGTCGATATATTAGTCGAAAAAAGCAAGGAGCTTCCTCAAATTTCAATACCATTAAATGCCATAAAAGAGCTTGACGAGAATTTTTGGTACCAAGGCCCAGATGCAAATCCTACCTGCCGTTCCTTGGCAGAGCATTTTCGTTTGGTAAATGAAACCAACTTAAAGTACCCTATCATACTCTCTAAAGATGGTCGTATTATGGACGGCATGCATCGCGTTGTTAAAGCCCTTTTATTGGGCAATAAAACCATTAAAGCAGTACAATTTATTGTGGAATAAATCAATAAATGTTTTATTCCACAATAAACTTCCCGCGCATCATGGCAAAGTGGCCTGGGAAACTGCATAAAAACTCGTAAGTGCCAGCTTCTGGTGCGGTAAATTCAATAGAGGTGGTTTCGCCACCACCTATAAGTTTGGTATAAAACAATATATCTTGTGAATCTTTTGGAATGTATTCATTCTCACGCTCTGCAGCGGCTAATGCAGCAAACTTTACGGCATCTACACCCTTTTTTAAGATAACAACGTTATGACCCATTAACATTTTGTTCAAACTCCCAATATGTCTTAATGTCAATTTTACTTTTTGACCTGCTTTTACCTTAATTTCTTTTTTATTGAACTTCATGGCATCATTAGAAGTCAAACCAATATAGGCAACCTTATCGCTTTTTTTCTCAGACTCCTTTTCGACATTTTCAGAAGCGTCTGGTTTCTTTTCTTGTCCTCCACAACTCACTATCATTGTAAAAGTTAAAACTGCTAATAATAAATGTTTAATTGATTTCATGTGTTTTTATTATTGTTTTAGTCCCGCCTGTTGGCGGGATTGATGATTAAAAAAATTATTTCCTTGAAAGTTTAATGCTTTTTTTAATCATGTCGGTTTCATTTTAATGTTTTAATCGTTCTTAATTTATTCGTGACAAATATATTAAAAGTCTGCTTAGAATCTCTGTTAATCAAAGCTTTTAAAGGCTAATAATGTGTTAAAATGAGCGTTGTTATTTTTCAGGATCCGGGCCAGTGGTGTCGGTCTTAATGCCTTTTTCGATCTGTTCTTTTAAAAATTTCTCTTCTACTATAATTTCAAAGTTTTTAAATGCCAGGTTGAGGTTTTTTATAGCTTCTATTAGTTTTGCTTGCTCCTTTTTTGAAGATGTCGCCTGTTGTGACAAGAGTTTTACCTGAGTGTTCAACACGAGTAAGCGGGCTAGAATCACTTGGCTGTTTATTCTTTCCGGAACAGCTTTAGTCAAGGTGTCCATAATGCTGTTTAAACGTTCCGAAGAGCTCTCTAAATATAAGCCCTGGTATTTGTTAAGCGAAAAAACCTCTTCTTTAAATTGGTCATACATGGGCCAGTTTTCCAAAGTCTCTTTTGCTTTTTTAGACAAATTGGGTAATTGTAAAACAGGGCTTATTATGAGTTTTTCGGGTTTAGATTTTTGATGGCTAATGTCCTCTTGAACAATTGGCTCACTTTTATCTTTGCACCCGAAAGCTGTGATAAAAAAAATTCCTAAAACAATATAAAATTTCATAAACACCCTCTATAACAAACAAAAACAAATATAAACCATCCTATCATTCTTTTACAAAAAACAAACTAAAAAATGTATTTATGATTATATTTACCCACAATTTTTATCATTTTAATGAACTCTAAGATTCTTATTATTGGAGCCTGTGGACAAATAGGCACCGAACTTACATCTGCACTTCGCAAGCAATACGGGACAGAAGCTGTTATTGCCAGCGATATCGTAACAGGCAATAACGAACTTAACAGTGGCCCTTTTAAACTGCTTGACGCTACAAACTACCAAGCCATTGAGAATCTTATTGAAAAAGAAAATGTCAAAGAAGTTTATCTCATGGCGGCCATGCTATCGGCCAATGCTGAAAAAATGCCTATGAAAGCCTGGGATCTCAATATGACCTCTTTGTTTAATGTGCTGAATCTCGCTAAAGAAAAGAAAATTGACAAACTGTTTTGGCCATCAAGCATTGCGGTTTTTGGTCCAACCAGCCCCAGAGAAAATACGCCCCAACACAGTATTATGGAACCTACCACGGTTTATGGTATCAGTAAACAGGCCGGGGAACGCTGGTGTGAATACTACCACAAAAACTTTGGCGTAGATGTACGTAGTGTGCGTTATCCTGGCTTGATAAGTTATAAAACCCTGCCGGGAGGAGGCACCACCGATTATGCCATCGATATTTTTCACGAAGCCTTAAAAAAGAATAGCTATACCTGTTTTTTAAAAGAAGACAGTACCTTGCCCATGATGTATATGGAAGATGCCATAAACGCGACCATTAGCTTGATGGAAGCGCCTAAGGAATCTCTTAGCATTAGAAGCTCCTACAATCTTGCTGGAATAAGCTTTAATCCGGCGCAACTGGCCCAAAGCATCAAGACCCATTTGCCAGACTTTAAGATACGCTATGCCCCAGATTTTAGACAAAAAATAGCCGACTCATGGCCGCAAAGCATCGATGATCATGTCGCTCAAAAAGATTGGGGCTGGAAAAACCAGTTCAGCATTGAAGACATCACCAAGATCATGCTCGAGAATTTAAACCAACGGTATTCTCTAAATACCATATAAAACCTATTTGGATAGACCTGACAGGTTTTAACTCCTAATTAACACCAGCTTACTATTCTTGCTTT
>JAESQB010000158.1 GCA_016765375.1 Flavobacteriaceae bacterium
CATTTCGCTGTACAAATGTGAGCTATAAAGGACTTGGTTTTTTTCTAAATAATCAGTTATCCAATCTTGTAGTTCTTTCTTTTTAGGTGAGGTTTCACTTCTAACAAATTGCAAGGTTTGACGTGCTGTACTGATCACATCTTTCTTATAGGGGACAGTATTATCTTCTAGGTCTTTAGCAATTTTAAGAATAAAGGCTTTATTGGCACTGCTTTCAGCCAATTCATTTAAGATACTAAGCAGTTTGGTTTTGTCTTCCTTTTGAGGTTTAAGAAAAGCTTCCCATGCTGCTTTTTTGCCTTCGCGCACTTGCTTTTTTATGTCTTTCTCCATAGCGATTAAATCTTCATCAGTGGCTATGTTATTAGCTAGCATCCAATTTCGCATATGGGTATTACAATCGTTTTCTAATTCCCATGCCAAGCGTTCTTTATCTTTATAACGTTCATGGGATCCCGAGGTAGAATGTCCTTGAGGTTGGGTAAGTTGCGTGACATGAATTAATACAGGTATGTGCTTTGTTCTGGAAATTGCTGAAGCTTGTTGGTAGGTTTCTATTAGAGCAGGATAATCCCAACCCTTTACTTCCATAATCTCAAAACCAGCTTTTTCATCTGTTTTCTGAAAACCGGATAGAACTTCCGAAATACTTTCTTTTGTGGTTTGATGTTTTGCGTGTACCGAAATTCCGTAGTCATCATCCCAAACACTTATAATCATAGGTACTTGAAGTACCCCAGCGGCATTTATGGTTTCCCAAAACAAACCTTCGCTAGTGCTGGCATTACCAATTGTTCCCCAGGCAACTTCATTGCCATTAATAGAAAAATTGGCTTTGTTTTTTATACCTTTTACCTGTCTGTAAATTTTTGACGCCTGAGCCAATCCTAATAATCTTGGCATTTGACTGGCTGTAGGGGAGACGTCAGGACTCGAATTTTTCTGAAGCATCACATTTTTCCAGCTTCCATCATCGTTTAGGCTATGGGTCGTAAAATGACCACCCATTTGGCGCCCTGCCGACATGGGGTCGGCTTCTAGACTTGTNTTGGCATATAAACCTGCAAAAAATTGCTGAATGCTAAGTTCGCCTATAGCCATCATAAAGGTTTGATCTCGGTAATAGCCCGATCTCCAATCGCCATTTTTAAAGGCTTTTGCCCANGCTAATTGCGGAACTTCTTTACCATCACCAAAAATTCCAAATTTTGCTTTGCCTGTCAATACNTCACGCCTTCCTAACAAACTGCATTCCCTACTGGTAACAGCAATTTTATAATCGCTAATTACTTGAACTTTAAAGTCCTCAAAGGTCATGCTAGAATTGATTTTTGGGCTTGATGTCATAGATGGNATTTTCATTGCGAAGATAGCAAAAAAAAGGCGATTTNGCAAGATTTGGAGTTTCGATAATTTGAGTATAATTCAATAAAATNGTNTTAAATCAATAAATTATTNAGTTTTAGNNNAAATAACAAGATTTTTGTGATAAAAACATAAATTTTTAGATAGTAAATGCTTTTCCAATTTAAGCGTTNAAAATCCTTTTTAAGATGTAAATTGAGATAAAGTACTGCTAATTGTAAAGAATTTATGTATTTTTGCATAGCAAAATGATTAAATTCAGTATGGGTCAAAAAATGTTATTAAACCGTAAAGAGGTAAACATTGCACTTCACCGTTTGGCTTGTCAATTAATTGAAAATCACGATACATTTAATGAAACTGTCCTTATTGGCATACAGCCCAGAGGTGTTTTCTTGGCCAATAGGCTACAAAAACTATTAGAGGAGCATTATAAAATAAGTAAGGTCGTGATGGGACAATTGGATGTCACTTTTTATAGAGATGATTTTGGACGACGTGAAAAACCCNTNCAAGCCAATTCAACAGATATAGACTTTGTGNTTGAAAACAAACGTGTGGTCTTTATAGACGATGTNCTCTTTACAGGGCGTAATATAAGAGCAGCGCTTACCGCTATACAGTCTTTTGGCCGTCCTAAGAGTATTGAACTGTTAACGCTTATAGATAGGCGATTTAGCAGGCATTTGCCCATACAACCNGATTATAGAGGGCGACAGGTGGATGTTATAAATAATGAAAAAGTAAAAGTGTNTTGGGAGGAGAANGATGGNGAGGATGCCGTTTATTTAATAAATAATTAATTATATGAGTAATTTAAGTGTCAATCACTTATTGGGAATTAANGATATTACAAGAGCTGATATTGAACTCATATTTGAAACTGCCGACCACTTTAAAGAGGTTATAAACCGTCCCATTAAAAAAGTGCCCACCTTACGTGATATTACTATTGCCAATTTATTTTTNGAAAATAGTACGCGNACACGCTTATCATTTGAATTGGCAGAGAAACGCCTCTCTGCAGATGTCATTAATTTTTCGGCATCATCTTCCTCTGTAAAGAAAGGAGANACCTTGATNGATACGGTTAATAATATCTTATCGATGAAAGTNGATATGGTGGTTATGCGTCATCCTAATCCTGGGGCGGGCGTATTCTTGTCAAAACACATAAACGCAAGCATTATAAATGCTGGCGACGGGGCTCATGAGCATCCTACCCAAGCCTTATTAGATTCTTATTCTATAAGGGAAAAACTTGGAGGGGTTTCTGGAAAAAAGGTGCTTATCGTTGGTGATATANTGCATTCAAGAGTAGCCTTGTCTAATATTTTTGCTTTGCAAAAGCTTGGTGCTCAGGTAAAGGTTTGTGGCCCANATACCCTTATTCCAAAATACATTCAAAAATTAGGCGTTGAGGTCGAGACCAACCTCTTAAAGGCGTTACAATGGTGTGATGTGGCTAATATGTTACGCGTTCAGAAGGAACGCATGGATAGTCCGTANTTTCCGAGTATTAGAGCATATACCCAACAGTTTGGGCTCACAAAAAAAATACTGGANTCCTTAGATAAGGAAATTGTNGTCATGCATCCTGGCCCTATAAACAGGGGCGTTGAAATTACCAGCGACGTGGCAGATAGTAAGCAAGCTATTATTTTAGATCAGGTAGAGAACGGTGTTGCCATACGCATGGCTGTTATTTATTTATTAGCCTCAAACATTAAAATGCATGAAAATTAATAGGCATCCAACGTTTATTTACTTTAAAGCCGAAACGAGTTCACTTGAGCATTTTATTTTAGAGGTTTCCAAAAGTGTTTTAGGGACCTATGAAAAGCAGAATGTTATAGTCAATTTATTGACTTTTGGAACCTTATCAGAAAATGACTTAGTGCAATTTTTAGAACTTTCAAGCCAGCATAGGGCAAATAAAAATTCGTTTGTTTTGGTGAGCCGTGACTGTGTGATAGATCATGTTTCAGACGAATTAATTATAGTGCCTACCCTGCAAGAAGCCGAAGATATTATTGAAATGGAAACCATTGAGCGAGATTTGGGATTTTAATTACAAATAATGTAGAGACGTTGCGCCGCAACGTCTCTACATCATTCAATATCCAATATTCATTAATTTTTTATCCAGTATTCAATTTCGTTTTAATTATATTTGATAGTACTAAAAATCACGTGTTTTGAAACTCACCATCTTAGGTTGTTATTCGGGAACGCCTCACGGTAATAAAAACTCTACTGCTCAAGTTTTAGAGATTAAAAGCCACACTTTTTTGATAGATTGTGGTGAGGGGACGCAACTGCAATTAAGAAAGAATAAAGTTAAGTTTTCTCGTATCAAGCATATATTTATTTCGCATTTACACGGCGATCATTTTTATGGACTCATAGGGCTCATATCAACTTTTCGTTTGCTTGGACGTGAAGCCGACCTCACTATTTATGGTCCCAAAGGCATTAAAGAAATTATTGTTTTGCAATTAAAATTAAGCAAATCATGGACCAATTATAATTTGATCTTTAAAGAGCTGAATTCAAAAAGTTCAGAACTAATTTTTGAGGATGATAATGTTATAGTTGATACCATACCCCTTGATCATCGCATTTATACCAATGGCTTTATGTTTACCGAAATAAATAAGGAGCGACGATTAAACATGAATGCTGTTTTAAATGCTCATGTTCATGTGAGTTATTATCAACGTTTAAAAAATGGAGATGATGTTATAAACGAAAAAGGGCAAATGATAAAAAATTCAGATTTAACATTTAAACCCGCAAAACCAAAACGTTATGCCTTTTGTAGTGATACCGCTTTTAAACCTTTAGTGAAGGATCAAATAAAAAAGGTAACACTTTTGTATCACGAGGCTACCTTTTTAGATGAGCATCAAAATTTATGTGAGCGTACCAAACACAGTACAGCAAAACAAGCGGCTGAGATTGCAAAATTAGCTGAGGTTGGTACTTTATTGTTGGGACATTTTTCTGCCCGTTATAGCGATATTAATTTATTTAAAAAAGAAGCACAGACCGTTTTTGAAAATGTCATACTAGCTAATGATGGAAAAATCATTGAATTTAAAAACTTGTAATTTAAATGCCTTTCGCTTTTAAGCCTTATCAATTTCTTGTAAATTGCATATTAAATTGTGAACATGAAAAATATAGGGCATATTAGGAAATCATATGAAAAGCAGAACCTTTCTATTAGTGAAGTATCCGACAACCCCTTGCAGCAATTTAGAACTTGGTTTTATGAAGTGCTTGACGATGAGAACAGCGATGAGGCAAACGCCATGTCGGTTTCAACCATAAGTCTCGANGGTTATCCGAAAACCAGAATAGTGCTGTTAAAGAAATACGACGAGCATGGGTTTTATTTTTACACCAACTATCAAAGCGAGAAGGGCAAGGCTCTNTTGGCNAACCCCAAGGTGTGTTTGTCTTTTTTTTGGGCTAATATGGAACGTCAAGTCCTTATAAAAGGTTTGGCCGAGAAGACTTCTGAAGCCGATTCATTGAATTATTTTGCATCTAGGCCTCGAGGGAGTCAGTTAGGCGCATTGGTTTCTCAACAAAGCGAAGTTATAGATAATAGGCAAGAGCTTGATCAGAAGTTAAAAGATTTAGAAAAAAAATACCAAGGTA
Organism: Flavobacteriaceae bacterium; assembly: GCA_016765375.1. Lineage (GTDB taxonomy): Bacteria > Bacteroidota > Bacteroidia > Flavobacteriales > Flavobacteriaceae > NORP215. Next base: position 5,035 of record JAESQB010000158.1, read on the forward strand.
AAGAGATTCCTAAACCCAAACACTGGGGTGGAATATTGGTAAGACCGGTAAGTATAGAATTTTGGCAAGGACAACCCAACCGTTTGCATGACAGAATACAATATACTTTACAGGAAGATTATAATTGGAAATTAGAACGCTTAGCACCTTAGAATTTTAAATTCCAAAAAAAACAAAAGTTTAATTAAGACTTTAGGCTATTGAAAACACTTTATTTAGTAAGACATGCAAAATCGTCTTGGAATTACGATGTTATAGACCACCAGCGTCCTTTAAAAAAGCGCGGTGATAGTGATGCTAAATTGGTTTCAGAATATATAAGTACTGTAATAGAGAAACCCGATTTATTGATATGTAGCGATGCCTTAAGAGCCTTGAGTACGGCCNNGTATTTTAAAGAGAATCTTAAAATTTCAGATACTGCTTTTCAGGTTAATCCTGAATTATACGATTTTTCGGGACAGCAGGTTTTAAACGTCATACATGCTTGTAATGATAATGTAGATAAGCTGATGGTAGTTGGTCATAATCATGCTTTTACATCTCTGGCTAATGTTTTAGGAACTCAGTCTATAAATAATGTTCCAACCTGTGGTTTTGTGATGATAGAATTTGAGACTAAATCTTGGCAAGACATTAAAAAAGGGGAGACCAAATTATGTGTTTTTCCTCGTGATTTAAAGCGTGATTAATGATAAAAAAAATATATATTAACAGAGAGTTAAGCTGGTTAGAGTTTAATGCTAGGGTTTTACAAGAAGCGGCAGATCAAAGTGTGCCTTTGATNGAACGCCTTCGTTTTATTGGTATTTTTTCTAATAATTTAGATGAATTTTTTAAGGTACGTTATGCATCCATAAAACGTATTGACATGGCCGGTAAAGGCGGTAAAAAAGAGTTAGGCGGTATAAGGGCTAAGGAATTACTCGTCGAAATTACCAATAGAGTAATTGAACTTCAATCTGAGAGTGCTNCCATACTCAGTAAAATTCAAAAGCAATTAGAGACTGAAAATATTTTCTTTATAAATGAAACTCAGGTTAGCACTAGTCAACAGGAATTTTTAAATTCTTATTTTATAGAAATGGTGAGTCCAGTTCTATCGACCTTTATGTTAGATGAAATGGATGAATTTCCTCTTCTAAAGGATAGCGCGGCTTATTTGGTGATAACCATGACCATGAAAAAGGATGATGAAAAGCATTATGCGCTTATTGAAATTCCAAAGATCATCAACCGTTTTGTCGAATTGCCAAAGCAAGACGATAAACAGTATATAATTCTCTTNGATGATTTAATTAGAAATTGCTTAGACAATATTTTTTCAATATTTGATTATAGNGATTTAAGAGCCGATATGATAAAAATAANTCGGGATGCCGAATTGGATTTTGACAGCGACTTAAGCAAAAGTTTTATNGATAAGATTTCTAAAAGTGTTGAAAACAGNAAAACAGGAACTCCCGTACGCATAGTTTATGATGAAANAATAGAAAAAGAAACTCTGGATTACCTCTTACAGAANATGGAGATTTCAATTTCAGATAGTATCATTCCTGGGGGGCGCTACCACAACCGTAGGGATTATATGAGTTTTCCAAGCTTAGGCAGGCAGAATTTATTATATAAACCCTTTAANCCTTTACTCATTAAAGGATTTAGTCTAGAAGGCAGTTTGTTTAATACAATTGCTCAAAAAGATTATTTGCTTCATACNCCGTATCAAACGTTTTCATATGTAATACGATTTTTAAGAGAGGCTGCATTAGACCCTAAGGTAAAATCAATTAAAATTNCCATTTACCGTTTGGCTCAGGTTTCTCATATTGCCAGTTCGCTTATTAATGCAGCTAAAAATGGAAAGAAAGTAACCGTGCAAATTGAATTACAAGCCCGTTTTGATGAGGCGGCTAACATTAAATATGCCGAAAAGATGCAAAATGAAGGTGTGCATTTAATTTATGGCATACNAAGGCTAAAGGTACACTGTAAGGTTTGTCTTGTTGAGCGTATAGAAAGTTATAAAATAAAGCGTTACGGCCTCATTAGTACAGGAAACTTTAACGAATCAACTGCTAAGGTCTATACGGATTATACGCTCTTTACTGCTGATCAGAAAATATTAAAAGACATTNGTAAAATTTTTNATTTTTTAGAAATAAATTATAAAATCGGAAATTATAAGCATCTTATNGTTTCACCNCATTATACAAGAAATATAATTACCGNATTAATTCAAACAGAAATANACAACNANAAAGAAGGAAAACCTAGTGGAATTAAGTTAAAGTTAAACAGTTTGTCTGATTTTAAAATTATAGATAAGCTTTATGAAGCCAGTATGGCAGGGGTGAAAATACAATTAATTGTTAGAGGCGTGTGTTGTTTGATTCCGGGAGTGAAAGGCATGAGCGAAAATATTGAAATTATAAGCATCATTGATAAGTNTTTGGAGCATCCCAGAATATTTATTTTTAAAAATGAAGGTGATGAGAAATTGTATATTTCTTCGGCAGATTTTATGAGTAGAAATTTAGACAATAGGGTAGAGGTTGCTTGTCCTATTTATGACCAAGAGATAAAACAAGAAATTAAAGACAGNTTTAATATTTGCTGGTCTGACAATGTAAAGGCTAGGATATTCTCTCAAGAGCATGTTAATGCTTATAGNGAGACGAATCCACAAAAAATACGTTCACAGTTTGAAACATATTCCTATTATTTAAATAAATAAACGATTGATTATTGATAACTATTGAAAAATACGGTGCTNTAGATATTGGNTCTAATGCTATTCGCTTGCTTATTACANCGGTTATAGAAAAAGAAGGTGCTTCTCCTATATTTAAAAAAACGTCTTTGNTAAGGTTGCCTATTCGTTTAGGGGAGGATGTTTTTTTGACGGGTAAAATTTCAAAAACCAATAAGAAGCGTCTCAAAGATTCTATGAGAGCATTTAGTCTGCTTTTAAAAACCCATAATGTAGTTTCTTATAGAGTTTGTGCCACTTCCGCCATGCGGGATGCAAAAAATGGTAAAAAAATTGCCGCTTATATTTTAGATAAAACCGGATTGGATATTCATATTATTAAAGGCAAAGAGGAGGCGCTTATTATTTCTGGAACCGATTTAAATGATTTTATTTCAGATCATNAAAACTATTTATATGTAGATGTTGGTGGTGGAAGTACNGAATTTACCTTCTATTCNAAAGGAAAACGTTTAGACTCAAAATCATTTAAATTAGGAACTGTTAGGATGTTAAATAATATGATTNACGATGCCCAATGGGATAAAGTAGAACAATGGATAAAGATAAGAGCTAAAAATTATTCTAAAATAGCTTTGATAGGCTCTGGAGGNAATATAAACAGTNTTTATAAGCAGAGCGGTAAAACATCAGGAAAGCCACTTACCTTTTTGTATTTAAGTAGCTTTTTTAATCAATTAAACAGCTTGACCTATAATGAACGNATATGCGAATTGAATATGAATTCAGACCGTGCCGATGTTATTATTCCTGCAATGCGTATTTACTTATCTGCCATGAAGTGGAGTGGGGCTCGAAAAATTTACGTTCCTAAAATTGGANTAGCCGATGGTATTATTAAAGATCTTTTTTTAGAAAACAAAGCGAAATCCAAAAGTCTGTTATAATTTAATTCTTGAATTAAGCTATTAATTTACCGTAATTAATTATCTCTTTAACGATTAAACAAATTGCTTTAGTTTAATNGAGTGGTTTTTATAAGGTNTTAAATANCTTTATTATGTTGCCCTAACTTTAAAAATATTTAATATGCCNTTTCTAAAAGACGCTGAACTATCTAGCCTACATAAAATTATAGACACTTATAGAGTTCAAGTCGAGCATTTTAAAGAACGTNTTCTTTCNCAAAATAAAAATATATTAAACTTAAAAAAGCGTTATANNATTTCTAANANAGTTNTAATTGTTTTAGGAATACTATGTTTGTTNTTTCNGTTTGTTACCATCTTTAAACCTTTTTGGTTTTCAAATAATGACATTTTATATAGGCAGGGCTACCATTTAATTACCCAAGAGCACTATCAAAAAATATTAAAAAATTTATTTACTGATGGTCTGCAAAAAAACAATGAAGTAATTCTAGACACATTAAATTCACAAGGTTCAATAAACGATTATCAAGGTGTAATTTATAGAGTACAAATAGGTGCCTTTAAATATTTTAAAATGGCGCTTTATTCTGATGATTTTGTAAATTTTAAAGAATATAAATCCAGTTTTTCAAACTACACATTAGGTAATTTTTCAAGCTATTCAGATGCTACTTTGTTTAAAAGTGATATTGTAAAGTTAGGTTTTGAAGATGCCTATTTGGTGGCCTTCTATAAAACAAAACAAATAGATATTGAGGAAGCTTTAAAATTGAGTGAAGAGTAAAGGTTTTATAAATATAAAAAAAAGAGGCAATCATAATGATTGCCTCTTTTTTGTATTAATTTTAAAGAGGGAATTAGTTTACAGAGTTTCCTAAATCTGAACCAGCTTTAAATTTAACTACATTTTTTGCAGCAATTTTAATAGTTTCTCCAGTACGAGGGTTTCTTCCTTCTCTTGCAGCTCTTTTAGAAACTGACCAAGATCCAAAACCAACTAAAGATACTCTGTTGCCACTTTTTAAAGATCCTTCAACATTACCTAAAAAAGACTCTAATGCTTTTTTTGCTGATGCCTTAGTGATTCCGGCATCTGATGCCATTCCTTCAATTAAATCTGATTTGTTCATAATTTTTAATTTAAATTAGTAGATTAATATTTTTTTGCTTTACAAATTTAATGGGATTATCCTCTCATGCAAGTAATAATGGGCGAAATAGGGGTTTTTGTTGATAACTTAGAAGCTTTGTTAATAAGATGACCTGTTTTTTGTAAATTTTACTCACATAAGTCATAGAGAGGGCTAACACATAATTGCACCACTTTTGAACTTAAATCCATTTAAAAGTGATTTGGCATCCATCTTACGCTTACCCTCAAGCTTTAATTCTTCAATAATAATATAACCACCATTACTGGCTACTTTTATTTCAGATTTAGTAGTCATAATCATACCAAAGGGTGATTGGTGTTTCTCAAAAACGGGTCTTACGGTGTATAATTTTACGTGAATTGAACTCTGTTCCATATCTAAATGGCACCATGCTGCAGGATATGGTGAAAGGCCTCTTGTCATATTATATATATCCATAATGGGGAGTTCCCAATTTATTTTAGTATTGTCTGGATTAAGTTTATAGGCTGTTTTAGGGTGTTTTACTTTAGGTTGAGGCTTTAGAACAACTTCTTGATGTTTTATTTGTTGTATCGTTTCAATAACTAGAGTACTACCTATTTCCATGAGGGTATCGTGAAGTTCTCCTGCCGTGGTGGAAGGAGAGATTCCCACCTCTTTTTGCATGATAATATTTCCTGTGTCTATATTTTCATCGATAAAAAATGTGGTGACCCCTGTTTTGCTTTCACCATTAATTATAGCCCAATTTATAGGTGCAGCACCTCTGTATTGAGGAAGTAATGAAGCATGTAGGTTAAAGGTACCGTACTGGGGTAAGTTCCAAACCACTTTGGGTAGCATTCTAAAGGCAACCACTATAAAAAGATTTGCCCCTAGTGTTTCCAGCGTTTTAATAAATTCGTTGTCTTTTAGGTTGGTGGGTTGAAGCACTTTAAGGCCTTTTTCTAAGGCATATTCTTTTACAGCCGAAGGTTTTAACCGTCTTCCCCTGCCGGCGGGTTTATCTGCTGCCGTTATCACGGCAACAACATTTAGGTTGTTTTCTAAGAGAGCGGTTAAGCTAGCTTGAGCAAAATGGGGAGTTCCCATAAAAACAATACGTAAATCTTGCATTAGTTTAGTTGGTATTGATTTTTTAAATTTATTACGAGACGGTTTTGTTCTAAAAGTAAATTTAAAACATAAAGCACCTTGGATTCGGTAAAATTAAGGTTTTCGACAATCTCTCTTGAGCTTAAAGCGGTTTCTTTTAATACTATTTTAATTTGATTCGCCAGTTGTTCAATATCGGTTTTTGTCAATTGCAGATCGGGAGCCATACAAACAGAACAGATACCACAAGCAACAGCATTTTTCTCCCCCAGATAATTAGCCAATTGTATACTCTTACATATTTTATTATTGTTTATATAGTCCAAAACTAAGGTCACCTGCTTTATTTTCTTTTGGTTATGTTTTTCTACGGTTTT
>JAESQB010000159.1 GCA_016765375.1 Flavobacteriaceae bacterium
ATTTATTTGAAAAAGACATTATTATGGCAAAGGAACATAAACTAGCAATATTTAGAGGACGTTTAGAATTTAAATCAAACATTCAGAAAATTTGGGGAATTTTTGCTTTCCTTTCTTTAGTAACAATTGTAGAGGTATTCTTAGGGATTGTAAAACCTGAATTTTTGGTTGTAAATACATTCTTATCCTTAAAAATATTGAATTGGATATTCATTTTACTTACTATAGTTAAAGCCTATTATATTACCTGGGACTTTATGCACATGCGTGATGAAACCAGAACTTTGAGAAGAGTGGTTGTTTGGACTGGTATTTTCTTAATTTGCTAATTGGTTTTTATAGTTTTGATAGAGGGTAATTATATTTTTGATGTCTATAAGACCGGTCATATAAAATTTGATTTCTAAAAGAAACCACCATTATTTTATTTAACCTATTTAATTTAAAATCATCATTCTAGAACTGATTTATTTCAGAGAATATTATGCTTACTTTTAAAAATTTATAGACGGTTTACACTACCTTTGCAAAAGCAAAATTGTTTCATGATGAAAAAAGTTTTTGTTTTAGGATTTTTATTTTTTCTACCCATAACAGTGTATCTGTTTTTTGCCTCTGGGGTTAATCACTTTGCCAGGTTACCTGTACTTACCACTAATGTTTCAGAATTGGAACATTTTAAAACTCTTGACCAAAGCCCTATTAAATTACAAGGTAATATTACCGTGTTAGGATTTTTGGGTAGTGATCTTCCTTTGAAAAATGCGCTAGTATTTAATTTGGCACATAAAATTTACAAACCCTATTATCAGTTTCACGATTTACAGTTTGTGATGATTGTATCAGATAGTATGCAGCCTGTCGTTAAAGATCTTAAACTAGCCTTAAAGAAGATTGAAGACCCCATAAAATGGAAGTTTATTTATGGAGATTCAGAAGCTATTTCTTCACAATTTAAGTCTCTAAAAACCAATTTACAATTAAATGCTAATCTCAGTTCTGATTTTGTTTTTATAATAGATAAGGACAAAAACCTTAGAGGACGTGATGATGATGAAGATGTCAAAACATTATTTGGTTATAGCACCACTTCAATAGCCGAGTTGAATGATAAAATGAATGATGATATAAAAGTTATTTTAGCCGAATACCGTTTGGCTTTAAAAAAGTACAATAAAGAAAAGTGAAAAATTACACATACGTTTGGGTCTCTTTTATTATTCTGATTTTCGGTATTTGGTCGGTGCCTAAAATTGTAGCTTATCTTTCTAAACCTGACCTTGCGGTTATTGGTAAAGTACCCGATTTTAGTTTTACCAATCAAAATGAAAAAACCATTAATAATGCCAGTTATAAAGGCAAGGTATATGTTGTAGAGTTTTTCTTTAGCACCTGTCCTTCCATTTGTCCTATCATGACGGGTAATATGGTTAAAATTCAGGATGAATTTTTTGGTCACCCCAATTTTGGTGTCGCTTCCTTTTCAATTAACCCGCTTTACGATACGCCTCAGGTTTTAAAAGAATACGCTAAGGCCAATAAAATTACCAACCCCAATTGGAATCTACTAACCGGTGATATTGATGCCATTTATAATTTGGCAAACAAAGGGTTTAGCCTTTATGTAGCCGAAAGTGCCGAAGCCGAAGGTGGTTTTGAACACTCAGGCTATTTTGCCCTTATTGATAAAGAAGGCAATATACGCTCTCGATATGATTCATTTGAAAACCCCATAGTCTTCTATAACGGCTTGGATGATAAAGAGATAATTAAATTAAAAGACGACATTAAAAAACTCCTCTAAAATGGCAACGAGACTTAAAGAAAACAACCCGTCTGACGGACAGGCTGGTAAAAAATACAATACTTTAATTTGGATTTTGTCTATTGCAATTCCTCTGGCAGTGGCTGGGTTATTTACTATAAAAATACCAGGAGTAGAACCTTTAACATTCTTACCGCCTATATATGCTACCATTAATGGTATTACGGCTTTAGTTTTAATTTTGGCTGTCATGCAAATAAAAAAAGGAAACCGTAAAACACATGAGCGCTTAATGAAGCTGGCTATTTTACTATCCATTTCTTTTTTGCTGATGTATATTGCCTACCATGCTACATCCGATTCTACTAAATTCGGCGGAGAAGGAATGATTAGATATGTATATTATTTTATATTAATTTCACATATATTATTGTCGATAATCGTTATTCCATTTGTGTTAGTGACTTATGTTAGAGCTTTATCAAAACGTTTTGACAAGCATAAAAAAATAGCCAGAATAACCTTTCCAATTTGGTTATATGTCGCCGTTACTGGGGTTGTGGTGTATTTTATGATCTCACCCTATTATTAATGAGAATAGAAGTTAATAATTAGAAGCTAGAAAATAGATAAGTCTTAATACTTAATTCTTAGTACTTAATACTATTTTTAATTTTAAAAAATGAAAAAAACACTTTTAATAATAATTCTACTAACATTGCTAGCAAGCTTTCCTGCTAATGCGCAATGCGCCATGTGTAGAGCCGTATTAGAAAGTGGTGAAGGTGGGCAATCGGCTGAAGGTATCAATAACGGTATTGTCTATCTTATGGCCTTTCCGTATTTGTTAATTGGTATCGTAGGCTTTTTTATCTATAAAAGCAGAAAACGAGCTAAGCAAGAAGAAGTGGCATAGTAGCTTTGTATTACTGTTTTAGGTTACTAAATTTTATTTTATACAATTTTTGGTTTTTCTCATACCGACTTTGATTACGTTTACAATATTTTCGCTAAGTCTATAATTTCTAGTCTTCTAACTGCTAAATTCCTAATTGGTAATTCCTAATTTGTAATTCGTAATTTAAACCATAATTTATAATTCATCATGAATTATTAACCAATAGACTTTGAGACGGTTGTTTTTTAATTATTAACATCTCTTTCATAGGTCAAGCTCGTAATATTTAATAATTTTGGATATAAATATTTTGTAAGCCCTTGGTGCAATACCATACAGATACTCAAAAACCCTTTGTAGAGTTAGATTGGGAATCAAAAATTTGAACGTAAAGACATTGAATTAGGCCTTAGTGATGGGATAAAGGTTGAGGTTATTTCAGGCTTAAGCAAAGCCGATAACATAAAGGTTTGGAACCCTGTAAAAGCCAGATCAAAATTTAAAAGAAGATAATTGTAACAAAAAATGTCCCTTAAAGACATATATCTTAACGTAAGCATAAAAATGTGATGCTGGGTTTCTGCGTTAATTTAAATCTTAATGAATAATGCTTTAACAAAATTTTAGAATTGATGAAATCAATATGATTGTAAACAAAGAAAAAATAAGTTTTTTAAACATCAAAAAGAGGACATTTCATTTNTAAAATAAAACAAAAACACATGAAACAAATCACAATTGCTTTTGCAGTATTAATGAGTATAGCTGCTACGTCACAAACTAAAAAATGGACGCTNCAAGAGTGTCTNCAACATGCNTTTGAGAACAATATTACCATAAAACAATCTGAATTGGATATTGAGAATTCAGATATTGCTAAGAGTGATGCCTTCGGTAATTTTCTGCCNACATTAAACATTNCTGGTTCTAATTCATGGAACACGGGTTTAACACAAAATATTACAACAGGTATTTTAGAAAACCAAGTGTCNCGAAACTCTTCTTATAATGCTTCGGTAGGTTTAACCTTGTTTAATGGTTTGNTTAACCAACGACAAATGCAACGTGCCAAATTAGCCCAATTGGCGGCACAGTATAATCTNNNTAAAATAAAAGATGATATTTCATTATTTATAGCNAATGGNTTTTTACAGGTACTGCTAAATAAGGCNAATTTAGAAGTCNTTGAGTCTCAAAANCAAGTAACTCATGAACAAATTATTCGCACACGAGAGCTTGTAGATGCTGGGGTATTGCCAAGGGGCGATTTGTTGGATGTTAAAGCTACTGATGCCAGTGAAAGACAAAGCATTGCCATAGCTGAAAACAGTGTGAAAATTTCACTTATTAGCTTATCACAATTATTGCACATAAGGGATTATGAAAATTTTGATATTATAGATCAAGATTTTGATGTTATTATTTCTGAAATATCAAACAAAAGTGCGATTGAAATTATTGATTCGGCAAAAGAAAACCGTTCGGAAATAAAAATTGCAGAACAAAATATGGCACTTGCCAAGAAAGATCTTCAAATTGCTAAAAGTTCTTATCTGCCTAGTTTAAGAGCGTTTTTTAATTACAATACCAGAGAGTCTGATTTTACNAGAGGATTAACAGGTGGAATTTTAGATCCAGACAATCCATCAATTATTAGACCTATTGGTATAGTAGAATCTACAGGAGAAGCTGTGGTTAATGTAAGACCTAATATTATTAACCAAACCGAGTTAAATGAATCGTCACTCTTTAGTCAGTTTGCTAGAAATGATGGAATCTCTTATGGGNTTAGCCTTAATATTCCAGTATTTAATGGCAATTCGGTACGCAACAATGTCAAGCGAAATAAAATCAATCTTAAACGTCAAGAATTTATATTAGAACAGGCAAAACTTGATCTGGAATCTAATGTTTATCAAGCCCATGTTGATGCTAATGGGTCTCGTAAAGCTTATGAGGCAGCACAGGCAGCAGTAAGNGCACAAAGTTTAGCTTACGATTATGCCAAAAACAGATACGATGTAGGTTTGATAAACGCCTTTGATTTTAGTCAAGCAAAATTGCGTTTTGACAATGCTCAGGTTGAGCTAAACCGCTCTAAATTTGATTATATATTTAAATTAAAAGTATTGGAACTCTATTTTGGTGTTCCTGCNAATGAACTAAAATTTTAACAGATAAAACCGCTTAGAGGATATCGCCTTAATAAATAACAACCATGAAAAAAAAGACCCTTATTATTGTTTCATCCTTACTTATTTTAGTAATAGCTGGACTTCTATATGGAAATAGTATAGGTTTATTTGGAGAGAAAGGTAATTTTAAGGAGATTGAAATTACAAAACTCGAGCTTATTGATATTATAGAAATGGTAGCCGCTACGGGGAAAATTCAACCTGAAATAGAGGTGAAATTATCATCTGANGTTTCGGGTGAGATTATAAGNTTGCCTATAGTAGAGGGACAACAAGTTAAAAAAGGNGATATTCTGGTAANGGTGAATCCNGATTTATACCAGTCTGCTTTAAAACGTTCACAGGCATCTTATCAAAATAATAAAGCCGGTTTGGATCAGGCAGAGGCACAACTTGTAAAAGCNAAAGCCGATTACGATCGAAATAAAACCCTTTTTGAAAAGGGCATTATCTCTAAAGCCGATTGGGATCAGGTCATATCTTCGTATGATGTGGCCAAAGCGTCAAGAAAATCGTCGTATTATAGNATNCAAAGTGCTGCGGCCACNGTAAATGAAGCGCGTGAAAATNTAAGTCGTACTACCATAGTAGCNCCTATAGATGGCACCATCTCAAAACTGGATGTAGAACTTGGTGAAAGGGTTTTAGGGACACAGCAATTTCAAGGTACCGAAATTTTAAGAGTAGCCGATTTAAGAACTATGGAAGTTGAGGTTGATGTTAATGAAAACGATATTGTTAAAATTGAAGTGGGTGATTCTACCATTGTTGAGGTTGATGCCTATTTAAAAAAAGAATTCAGGGGCATTGTTACCGAAATTGCGAATTCGGCCGAAGGNACNTTAACAGCCGATCAGGTAACTAATTTCAAAGTGAAAGTGCGAATTCTTNCNGCGTCATATAAAGATTTAACTGAAGGTANGTCTGAAAATTANTCACCCTTTAGACCNGGTATGACNGCAACGGTTGATATTATTACCAATACAAAAACCGACATCATAGGGGTGCCTATAAGCGCAGTGGTGATTAAAACCGACACTATAGATACTAAAAAAACCCGTATTGAAGAAAAGTCGTCTGTCTTAGAAGAAAAATTTGAATGTGTTTATGTCAAAAACGGAAATGAGGCCAAATTAAGAGTTATTATAACAGGCATCCAGGATGATAGTAATATTGAGATCCTTTCCGGTTTAAAAGTTGGTGATACAGTTATCACCGGTCCCTATACTACAGTTACCAAATTACTAAAAACAGGTGATAAGGTTAAAATAAAAAAGGAAGACGATATTGAAGATGAGGATGAATAGTTTTGAATTATGAATTATGAGTGATGAATTTTTAATTAGCCACTAGCGACTAGGCATT
>JAESQB010000160.1 GCA_016765375.1 Flavobacteriaceae bacterium
TCGTTCTTTGTCTGTATCTTCAATTCGTATTAAAAATTCACCTCCCATCTTTTTTGCAAAGAGATAGTTTACCAGTGCGGTACGTGCAGTACCCATGTGGAAGTTTATAAACCACCGTTATGGCTTCGTTAAGATAAGGGTTGGTATTTGAAACTTCGGCCACCAAATGCACGTTCTCACTGGCCACAAAATCGGCATTATTACCATCTTTAGGTTTGGTAACGGCAGCAGTAACCACAACATTTATAGGAAGCGACTTATAGGTTTCTCCTCCAATTTGAATAGTAGCCTGAGAAATGGTGAAGGTGCCACGTGACTTGGGCGTTAAAAAATAACTGTAAATCTTAGAATAACTGCGTTTTCCATTTATCCAACTGTTACTGATAGATTGGTTGGGGCCGCCAATTACTTTAAAACCTTTAAAAGTAGGTGGGGTGAAATTATCGCCATCTTGATTCATCTCAAAATCTACACGTAGACGCTCATTAATACCCAAGCTTTTTTTACTTACTTTGGCTTCAAACTTGACCTGAGCCGATGCAAAACAGGTGGCTAATAAAAATATTAAATATGTGTGTTTAAACTTCACTCCTCAACCTAAATTATACTATTGAAATCCTCTTGACTTTTCGTTCTTTCCTGCCCAAAACTACCAATCTTTTTCGGTTTTGGTTTTAGCTCCTTTTACTTTCTTAGCATTAACCTTGTTTTGAACCTTTTTTTCTTCATTATTCATCGCCTCTAACAAGCTTTTTATTTGCTGGGGTGACAATTGTCCCGGCTTAGGCTGTTGTTGTTTCTTTTTGTCCTTGGGTTGCTCTTTATCTCCCTTTTTGTCCTTGGGTTTTCCCTTATCGTCTTTATCGTCGCCTTCTTTTTCCTTTTCTTTATCTTTCCCGTCCTCTTTTTCTTCTTCTTTATCCTCGCCTTTGTCGCTGTCCTTTTCTTTTCCCTTATCCTTTTTATCCTCGTCTTTTTGATCTTTGTCTTTCTGGTCCTGATCCTCTTTTTCTTTATCCTTGTCTTTGCCGCCGCCGCCATTTTTCTCCTTTTCCAACATTTTTTTAGCTAAAGCCAAATTATATCGGGTTTCATCATCTTCCGGATTATTTCTAAGCGCATTTTTATAGATCTCAACGGCTTCGGCATATTTTTTTTCGTTCATTAAGGTATTCCCAAAATTGTGAAACGATTGGTGTTTTTGTGGACGTGTATTCGCAACTTCTGAAGATTCTTTAAAACGCCTCATAGCCTCTAAATTCTTGCTTTTTGAATAATACGCATTGCCCATATTGTACTTGGCCGTATTGTTTTTAGGGTCAAGACTAGCNGCTTTTCGGTATTTCGCTTCCGCAGAAACAAATAAATCCTGTTCCATNTCTTGATTTGCCTTATTGACAAGCAGTTGAGAATCTTTTATGAGATCTCTGTTCTTTTCCTGTGCCTTTAACTGCCCCGTTAAGCAAAATAAAAGCGACATGACAAGCATCGGTATAAGATGTATGGGTTTTATTTTTATCATCGCTTTAAATATTAATCATTTTAATATATCTCAAAAATCAGGCCTCATTAAACAAATTAAANCGTTTTAACCATCCTGTTCTGCGCTCTAAAAAGAAGAGGTCTAAAATTAAAAAGAAAATAGCAGCCCCCAAAAACCATTGGAATTGATCTTTAAAATCNGCAAATTGCTTGGCTTCAAATTCTTTTTTATCCATCCCATTCAATATAATTTTCACGCGTTCGATCACCTCGGTAGTACTCAAACCATTTATGTACTGCCCGTTGGTTTCCTGGGCTATGCTAATTAAGGTTTCTTCATTAAGGCGGGTTATGACCACCTCATTATTCCTGTCGCGTTTATAATGCTGTAAAATCCCATTTCTTTTAATCGGAATTCTATCGCCGCGTTGTGTGCCTACCCCAATGGTAAAAATTTTAATGCCTTTCTGGGCTGCGAGGGCCGCAATAGGCTGTACATCGCCTCCGTGATCCTCGCCATCAGAAACTATAAACAAGACCCTGTTGGTTTGTTCTTCGTCGTTATAATAGGTTTGAGCAAGTTCAATGGCTTCGTCAATGGCGGTGCCTTGCGAGGATACCATATCGGTATTCATATTGCTCAAAAACATTTTTGCCGCACTAAAATCGGTTGTAATGGGCAACTGNGGAAAGGCACTGCCTGCATAACCTATAATNCCNACCCTGTCNCCNCCTANNTTATTNATNATTTGAGTGATGAGCTGTTTTGATTTTTCAAGGCGGTTGGGCGCAATGTCTTCGGCCAACATACTTTTTGAAACATCTAAGGCAAAAACCACATCAACCCCTTCGCGNTTTACGGTCTCTAATTTTGTTCCAATTTTTGGGTTTACCAAAGCAAAGCTTAAGGCAGTAACNGCCAAACACAGGGTGATTATTTNTAAAACCCCTTTAAACAACGATTGATTGGGACTCAGCTTTTTTAAAGCGGCTTTATTGGCAAAGCGTTGTTGGGCGCGTTTTTTCCATAGCAAAACCATTATAAACAGTAATACTATAGCCGGAACGGCTAATAACATATAAAAATAAAATCGCTCTTCTAGTTGATACATTGTTTAATTAATTCTTAGGCTCTACTGTTATTTTAATGGTTAATATTAAAAATAATAAGTGCTTTTTTGAGTAGACGTTAGAAATTNGAGGTTAGAAGATAGAAAATTTCTCTAGCTTCTAGTTTCCAATTTCTAGCTTCTGTTTTTCCAATCAAGTCACCCTTGTTTTAAAACTCCATATGTTTATTTTCATTAAATTTGTGGTAGTCCCATTCTTTAATGTAATTATATTTTCCAATTTAAACAAAGCTTTTAAATACCGTNTATTTTAAGGTTATTTCCAGTANNAATAATAATCCTGCCAGAAGNGCCAANGGNCTAAACTTTTCTTCATAATTGGTAAACTTAAATTCTTCGATATCTGTTTTTTCCAGTTTATTTATCTCTTCGTAAATTTCTTTTAATTTCGAATTACTTGTCGCTCTAAAATATTGCCCACCAGTCACCTCTGCAATTTCTTTGAGCAACTCCTCATCTATTTCCACTTGAATGNTCCCATATTGAAACGNNCCGTTTGGCANTAACCCTATNGGAGAAAGNGCCATGCCGTTAGTNCCCATGCCTATGGTGTACACCTTTATGCCNAATTCAACTGCCAGTTCCGAAGCTATTTTTGGATCTATAAACCCCGTGTTATTAACGCCGTCGGTAAGTAAGATAATAACCTTGCTCTTAGCCCGGCTATCTTTTAAACGGTTAACTGATGTTGCAAGACCCATGCCTATGGCGGTTCCTCCTTCGATAATGGTATTGTACCGCACTTCTCTTAATGCGCTTAATACGATGTTTTTATCACTGGTAAGAGGCGTTTTGGTAAAGCTTTCACCTGCGTATTCCACCAAGCCTATGCGATCGTTGTGGCGGTCTATAATAAATTGAGAAGCCACCTTCTTTAATGCGTTAAGGCGGTTGGGTTTAAGATCTTTGGCCAGCATACTGGCCGAAACATCTATGGCCATGACAATGTCTATCCCTTTCGTGGTTTTGGTTTTGGTGGTAACATCAACCGTGCGTGGCCTGGCGAGCGCCGTTATTAATAGCGCAAGGGTTAAGAGACGAAGTATAAAAAGTACAGGCTTTAATCTTGCAAGAAGATTATTCCCAGCTTTAAAGCCTTTTATACTGGATATTTTTACCTCGGCTGTGGATCGCTTTCTGCTCCAAAAAAACCATGCAATTAATCCCGGCAGTAATAAAAACAGCCAGAAAAAATAAGGGTTTACAAATTCAAAATTCTCAAACATCGCTATTTCTGTGTCTGTGGGATAANTTCTAATTCTAGAGAGTTAATAATTCTTTGATTCACCTCTTTTGCATATTTATCATCGCCTTTATAAATAACTAAGGCCTCGTGCAAATGGTTTTTATTTTGGGTTAAGATCATCATTTCATAATGGTATTTCTGTTTNATAANCTTTCCTTTTTCGTCTTTAAGGTTAAAGGCGCCATNCGCTTTTACGCCTTCTANACCTTTTTCTGTTTTAAAATTATCTCTTTTAATTATGATGNTTTTAGCGCCTCTACTTTCGAGNGCTAAAAGGCTTTTTTCCAATTCNTTNTCTATATTAAAATNTTGCTCTTTCTTAAAGCTTGTAATGCTAAATTGTATGAAAAAATGATCTTTTAAACTTCCGTAAGCAAATACATCTTGGGTATTAATTAATGGGTTTTTACCAAGCGAATCTCTGGTCTCTACCCTTATTAAAACATCNGGNGTTTCGGCAATTAANGCCGGACTNCCATAATCACTTTTNACCCAATGGGCTTGNGCCAGNGTTTTAAATTNATTGCCTAAAATAGTATTNCTNGNNTCCTCAGCNCCAAGACTTGCCCACATNANNCCTNNGGTAAGTAATGCCANCGAAANAACGGATAACNNACCAATAAGAATNCTTTTTTTAAGGCGTTTTTTACGAAGCAATTCCAAATACANTTCGNTTTGAAGCAANTCNTCTTCTGTGGGGTCNGGTAAGGCNTCTTTGGTCTCGTTTATTATGTTTTCAATAGAGGCTCTATCGGCTTGAGATTGTCCTATAGCTGGATTGGTTTTGGCAAATTTTGCCAAATCGGCACGACGCAGTATGGNTTCTAATCCTGTTATGGTTTCTTTCTGAAAATCGAAANTTCCCGAATCTCTGAGTAAGAAAAGGTGCTGGATAAGCTCATCCGTGGTGCTCTCTAGAGCGGTATGGTCCACTTTTTTATCGATATAGCTTTTTACAATTTCGGTGAGCGAACTGTAATATTCCTTAACCTTNTCATCTTTTAATAAATNNGANTCGTCCAAAACATGAAGCGCTTGTAGGGCTTCTTCGTANGGTGGTAATTGCTTTTCGTTTTCCTCTTTTTTCTTTTTTCGCCTGTATAAAAAATANGCAAGTNCTAAGATTAAAAGGGGGGTTAGCCAATATAAATGTGTTTTTAANTCCCANTTTGGTTTTCCCACGGCTATGGCAGGTTTTATATCAAACATTTTCTGTTTGGTGGTGTCAACAGGCACATCAAAGACTTCAATCAAAACCGAATCGGTTAGAAAAGACTTGTCGTTAATCGTAATTTTTTGTTGCGGAATGGTGTATTTTCCAGAATCAAACTGGGTAAGACCATAGCGTTTTAACAAGTTATATTCTGCCTGAACATAGGTGGTGTCTATGGCATAAGACCTCATGACTTCAAGTGGTAAAAAAGTTTGGCCTTCTGGAAAAACAACCAAATCGGTCGTATCGGCCACTACCCTAATACTGTAATTTATTTGCTCTCCTATTTTTATAAAGGTGGTATCTGTTTTTGAGCTTACCTGTGCTTGTATTCTGTTACTAAAAATACCTAGAAACAGCAATAAGCCTAATAAAAATCGACTGGTTTTATGTTTTATATAGGGGTTTTGGCTCATTATGCTCTTCTTTTAAAATAGCCAAGCAATTTTTTTACATAGCTTTCATCGACACGGCAATTAATTAAACCCGAACCACTTAATTTAAAGGCTTCTTCAAAATAATTGACGCGCTCTCTATAGTATTCATGATAACGGGCTCTTACACTTTTAGCGCCGGTATTTACCAAGATGCGTTCGCCGGTTTCCTGGTCTTGCATTTGTACCATACCAATATTGGGTATTTCTTCTTCCCGCTGGTCATAAATTCGTATTCCGGTAACATCGTGTTTTTTGGCTACAATTTTTAACGTGTCCTTATAAGTNTCTGTTATAAAATCGGAAAGGACAAAGACTATGGCTTTTTTCTTCATCACNTTAGAAAGGTATTTTAGGGCTTGNACCAGATTGGTTTGCGTACTCTGGGGTTTAAACTCTATAAGCTCTCTNATAATTCTCAACACATGTNACTTTCCTTTTTTAGGNGGTATAAACAACTCGATGNTATCGGTAAAAAGGATAAGACCAATTTTNTCNTTGTTTTGTAGCGCCGAAAATGCCAAGGTTGCAGCAACCTCGGTAATNATTTCATTTTTAAATTGCTGTTGCGTCCCAAACCATTCAGAGCCACTTATATCAACCATAAGCATTAACGTGAGCTCGCGTTCTTCTTCAAAAACCTTTATATAAGGCTCGTTATATCTGGCGGTAACATTCCAATCNATACTTCTNACGTCGTCACCAAATTGATATTGACGCACCTCACTAAAGGTCATGCCGCGTCCCTTAAAGGTAGAGTGATACTCCCCTCCAAAAAGGTGNTCGCTAAGGCGACGCGTTTTAATCTCAATCTTTCTTACTTTTTTAAGTAATTCTTTNGTGTCCATGATTAAAGAAGACGTGTAATGAGGAAACTTTTTTTAATTGAAAATCCTACGGAACTTCAATCTCGTTTACGATCTTGTTAATAATCTCTTCTGAAGTNACATTTTCNGCCTCGGCTTCATAGGTAAGGCCTATTCTATGTCTCAAGACATCGTGAATTACAGCACGAACATCTTCAGGAATAACATAACCTCTACGTTTGATAAAGGCATAACATTTGGCAGCCACCGCAAGGTTGATACTTCCCCTAGGCGATGCGCCAAAGTTTATAAGTGGTTTTAGCTCGGCTAAGTTATAATGCTCTGGATTTCGAGTCGCAAAAATAATGTCTAAAATATATTTTTCTATCTTCTCATCCATGTACACTTCCCTAACAGCAGCCTGAGCCTTTTTTATTTGATCTAAAGTAACCACAGCATTAACTTGCTCATAACTGCCTTTTAAATTTTGACGAATGATAAGTTGCTCCTCATCCATTTTAGGATATTTAATCACAGTTTTTAGCATAAAACGGTCAATTTGAGCTTCAGGTAAAGGATAGGTTCCTTCTTGCTCAATAGGGTTTTGAGTTGCCATTACTAAAAAAGGCTTGTCTAAAATAAACGTTTCTTCGCCTATAGTCACTTGTTTTTCCTGCATAGCTTCAAGCAGAGCCGATTGCACCTTGGCAGGCGCCCTGTTAATCTCATCGGCTAATACGAAATTGGCAAAAATAGGTCCTTTTTTAATGCTGAAGTCGTTGACTTTCATGTTGTATATCATGGTTCCAACCACATCGGCAGGTAGTAAATCGGGGGTGAATTGAATTCGGCTAAAATCACCGTGAACGGCCTTGGCTAAGGTGTTTATGGCTAGCGTTTTTGCCAATCCCGGCACACCTTCCAAGAGAATATGCCCTTGTCCTAAAAGTCCAATTAACAGACGCTCTATCATATGTTTCTGACCCACAATCACCTTGTTCATTTCCATAGTCAATATATCTACAAAGGCGCTTTCTCTTTCTATTTTTTCATTGATAGCACCAATATCTATGGTTGCTTTTTGATCTTCCATGTTTCTGTTTTTTTGTACTACAAAAATCGTTTTTTTTTAGCAAGATGCAAAATGGGTATTTATTGTCAATTTTGTTGTTAACATTTGGTTAAAAATAAAGGGGCACGGCATTTTTTTAGGTAAGTTTTATAAATTAAGTGTCAAATGTCCGATATAAACGCAAAAAAATCATTTAAAAAGGGGTAAGTAAATAGGGGGTAAGGATAAGGG
>JAESQB010000161.1 GCA_016765375.1 Flavobacteriaceae bacterium
TTTCAGATTTGGGTATAACCACGCTCACTACAATAGGAACGACATTTCATTGTGTGTTTATTTTTATTGAAACTGTCGCCGCCATTTACACCAATGTAAATAAGCAAAGTGCATAACACAAAATAAAAACTAAGTACAAGCCTGTGTAAACACTGTCAGTTCGAGAGCGGAGTTTTAAAAACCCCAGCGTGAATCTGCCAGACGCAGGCAGGAATAACGTCTTTACGAAGGAGGAACGACTGAAGTAATCTGTTGAATGTTACAACTACACTTCATAAGATTGCTTCGCTTCACTGCGTTGCGCTCGTAAAGACGTCAATGGCAGTGTATACAATTTTATTTGGTTGTCAGTTCGAGTGTCCGCCTCAGGCGGATGATTTTAAAAGGAAAAGATAAAAATTTTGCTCGTACCAATCTGAAAAAACCGTACCTTTTTGCACGCAACGAAATCTTAGCCATAACCGTTAGTGCCAATCATTTCAAATGGAAATAAGAGAGTTAAACATTTTTTCAAATAGGATTAACGAACAAGAAGCCTTTTATAAAAACGTTTTAGGCTTTCAATGCTCTAAATCTATTGACACTAGATTTGAAATAAAGGCTGGAGACACTAAATTAATTTTAGAAAAATCAACTAAAGAATTCTTTTATCATTTTGCATTTCTTATTCCAACGGGTAGCTTAGAAGCTGCGATCGATTATTTAGAAAAAAAATCAATTCAACTTTTACCACTTAACGGAGACAAAATAATCCACTTTGATACTGGACGAGCAATTTATTTTTATGATGAAGACGGTAACATTGTTGAGTTTATTGAAAGACCTACATTGAATTACCCATCTAGCAGTGATTTTTCTATTAAAAGTATTATTAAACTAAACGAAATTGGTCTTCCGGTTTCAGAACCAAAAAAAATGATTAAAAAACTAATCAATGAATTTGGAATAAACCCTATAAAGAATGCGCCTTTCAATGACAGATTTTGCTGGGCTGGAGATTACAATGGTGCTATAATCATAATAAAGGAGAATAGGAATTGGTTGCCTACTGAAAAATCAGGGATAATAAATGATTTCTCAATTAAATATATAGCTGCAGGTGAGGAATACAACCTGACATTTGTAAATAATAAAATAAAAAACTCACCGGAAAATATTAACAGATGATTTTTAAAGGGCTAGACAATCAATCCGTTGAATTGAAACTCACCAATTATCAATTTCCCGATTCGAACGATCGAGAATGGGATGGGAATTGGTTGAACATTTTTATAAAAGTAAATAGTAACCTAGGTGATTGGCAGACTATAGACCCTTCATTAACAACTTTTGAAGTACAGCAGCTTATTGATTGGTTTAACGACATAGCTCTAAGTCAACGACCGAAATGGATTGATCAAGAATTTACAGAACCAAATCTATCTTTCAAACTTTTGAATGACATTGAAAGCGAACAAAAATTAATTCATTTCTGTTTGATTTGGAAAGCCGACCCCAATCAGCAACAGATGAGAAAGAATACTTTGTTGATTTTAAAGCAAACAGAAATGAATTAATTAGAATAGCAAAAGAGCTGAAAAATGAACTTGACAAATATCCTGAAAGAAAATAGCCAGTATACAGTAAAGAACTGGGTTAAAAAACAAATTCTTTTAAACTAATTTAGAAACAAAACTCTCATCATAAAACTTCGTACAGTCCTAAGCTTAGCTATAAGTACTGAATAAAAGTCACAGACCTCTTCTAAAGAATTTATTCAACAATTTCCTGGCAGAGTTCGATCAAGACCCCATTAGCCGATTTTGGATGTAAAAAGGCTACCAGTTTATTATCGGCACCTTTTTTTGGGCTCTCGTTTAAAACCCGAAAGCCTTCTTTTTTTAAGCGGGCTATCTCCTCCACAATATTATCAACCGCAAAGGCAATATGGTGTACCCCTTCCCCTTTTCGGGCTATAAATTTNGCNATNGGNCTCTCTTCNCCNGTAGCTTCTANAAGCTCGATCTTGGTTTGGCCCACTTTAAAAAAAGAGGTTTTNACCCCTTCTGAGGNAACGTCTTCGGTTTTATAAGGACTGCAATTTAACAGGCTTTCATAAACGGCATTGGCACTTTCTAAATCCTTTACCGCTATACCTATATGCTCGATGTTTTTCATTTAAATGTTTTTTGACTTTCTAAAAATAAACTTATTATTATTTATTCCTCTTTTGTAATTCTAACCCNAAAACTGTTAATCGGTATTTTTGTAAACTACTTTTTGGTTTTTNAGGTATGGTCATTTCAATTACTCCTATGTCAATACCTGGTTGCAAATAATTATATAGAAAAGTTGGTCGGTGTTTTAATCCAATCTTATCCATTATTTCGGCAGTAGAATATACGCCTTTCCCAATAGCTTTTAAGAGTTTTTGGACTTGTTCGGTTACTTGTTCGGTTACTTGTTCGGTTACTTGTTCGGAATCATTAATACCAAAAACCTTTCCATTGTTATCGATGCCTAAATAAATAATCCCACCACCTCGATAATTTAAAAAGGCGACAACCTCCTTCTCTAAATTATCCGTTAGTTCTCTTTTATATTCTAAACGATTGGTTTCGGGCATTTTTATTTTATATAATAATAACCAAATGTACTACTTTTGTACTATGGAAAGTAACAGACAAAAGAAAATAGCCGGTGTTTTACAAGACGACCTGGCAACGATACTACAGAAGACTTTGAAAGATGCGGGGCATGGCAACATTCTTATTTCGGTTACCAAGGTACATGTAACGGTCGATCTATCCTTATCAAAGGTGTATTTAAGTGTGTTCCCCTCAAAACATGCCACCACTATCCTTAAGGAAATAAATCAGGTAAAATCAAAGATCAAGCATCAGGTTGCGCAACTCACCAGACATCAGCTGCGCAGAATGCCCAAATTATTGTTTTTTAACGACGACAGCCTGGACTATATCGAGCAAATTGAAGATGCCGTAAAAGGTGATGAAAACCCTATTGAAAATACCGACTTACTAGATCACAGAAAAAAAACTTAAGCTTGCGGTTTTCATCTTACATCGCCAAGCGCTACCTCATCTCAAAAAGCAGTAATAATGCTATTAATATCATCACTTTAATTGCCGCCATTGGAGTGGTGGTTGGAGCCATGTCACTATTTATTGTGCTTTCTGGGTTTTCGGGTTTAAAAGATTTTAGCCTCTCGTTTAGCAACATTTTTGACGCCGACCTTAAGGTTTTGCCTAAAACCGGAAAGCATTTTAAGTTCAATCCCCAAGATGAAACCCATTTAAAAGAAATAGAAGGCATTGCCTCCTATTCAAAAATTATAGAAGAGCGGGTGTTTTTAAGTTTTGATGGGAAAAGACATATTGCCTATATAAAAGGGGTGGATGAAAATTATAGACAGGTTACTCAAATAGACAGCACGCTTTTGGTTGGCAATTGGTTTGAAACCACGCAACCCCATACAGTTATAGGACTTAATATCTCAAGCATACTTTCATTAGGGCTTTATGATTATAACGAAGCCCTTGAAATTTATGTGCCCAAACCGGGCAATGGCGACATTTTGGACGCTTCAAAAGCCTTTAATAAAAAATCGGTATTGGTGTCTGGTATCTATCAAATTAATGAAGATCTGGATGGAAAATATGTGTTTAGCAACTTTAATCTCGCCAAGTCTTTACTGGTGATGCCAGAAAATAGCGTGACCGGAATAGAAATAAAACTCAGCCCTCAAGCCGATGAAGCTTCTATAATAAAAAACGTGGAAACCCTTTTCCAACAAAAGGTCATAGTTAAAAACAGGATACAACAAAACGACACGCTATACAAGATGTTAAATACCGAAAACCTTGCGGTATACCTCATCGTGTCTTTAATTGCAGCCATTGCCCTCTTTAGTATTGCAGGCGCCATTATCATGATGATATTAAACAAACGCAAGAGCATTATTACCTACTATAATTTAGGAGCCACGCTTAGAG
>JAESQB010000162.1 GCA_016765375.1 Flavobacteriaceae bacterium
ACAACTACCAACCATCAACTAAAATTCGGCTAATTATTCATTTTAATCTCCTTAGTAGGCGTATTGCTCATGATTTCCAGTGCTGGGGTAATATGATTTATCAACTTAGCCATATGTTCAAAATCCATGAGTTCTACTTCATCCCCCACTTTGTGGTAATGGTTAAAATTGGTAAAATCGAAAGTAGAAATAGTTTGACTTGGCAAAGCAAATTCTTTATAAAACGCATGATTATCCGAACGCATAAACAGTCTAAACTCCTGTGCCTTCGGAAGTAGGCCTAGCAGTTTTGTCCCGGCATATTCGTTTATTTTTTCGGCCATATTACTTAAATCATAGCCTGTAAGATAGGCTTCATAATCTTTGTCTTTCATAGGCACCCCCAACATTTCAAAATTAATCATGGTGTATAGATCAATGTTTTGATCTTTTAATTTTTTAGCCAAGTGTTTAGCGCCTAGCAAGCCTTTCTCTTCGGCAGAAAACAAAGCAAATATAAAACTGCGTTTATTGTTCTTTTTTTGTGCAAAATGCCTTGCCAAACTAATTACGGCGGTAGTCCCCGTTGCATTATCGTTAGCGCCATTGGCAATGGAATCGATTCCCACTTTTTTTCCGAAACCTATATGATCGTAATGTGCCCCTAGAATAATGATCTCTTTTTTTAAGTTGGGATCATTGCCTTCAATAAAACCAACCACATTAAAAGCCTCTAAATCTCTCACCTTAAACGAATCACGATAGGTTTTAAAAAAGGGTTTCAATCCAAAGCTTTTAAATTTATTTTCGATAAACGCGGCCGCATCCGATATGCCTTGAGTTCCGGTATCACGCCCTTTTAAATCGTCCGAAGCCAAAAATATCATAAGTTCTTCTACTTCTTGGGCCTTAGTAATTTCAATATTTTGCTTTGGCTTTTGAGCTAAACAACTAAATAATGATAAAGTAAGGAGTGATAGACTTAGAAATTTCATGTTTTTTATTCTTTATAAATTATAATAATTTGAGATGTATTTGTATTGAAGTCATCTACACTTCATTTAATAATACAAGCGCTAAAGATAAAGAACACATACATAACTCTTTTAAAATTCTCAGTAATGTTATTGTCTAAATTTAAAAACTATTTCACAAACAACATTCTCTTTGAGAGTCGAAGTCAATGGTTCTTTATTTTCGCCCTACTTCTTTTCTTAATGACGCATCTTTGTTATATATCTGTTTTTAATTCACAACAAAATCCTAACAAGAAAATATTACCCTTTGCACTGCTCCTGTTTGGTTTTGGAGGAACTATCTTTATGCTATTAAAAAACAATCTAGGCGCATTATTAATGCCCGTAACTGTGTATATTTGGGTTATATTAATGATGGCGCTGTTTTCTTATAAAAGGCATGGGGCGGTATCAAGAAAGAGTTTTTACGCTGTTTTTATTGGTGCTTTATTGTTTATAATTTCAAACACCTTATTGGCTCTTGATAAATTTTACAAGCCAATGCCATTAGCACAACTCTTTATGATGGCTGCCTATGCAGCCGCACAATTTTTAATTGTTAAAGGAATATTACTATCCAAAACATGACAGATTCTATAAAAATAGAAGCCTATATAGGCATACAAGAAAAATATGGAGAAGCTTTGGCAAAACTTCGAGAAATTTTATCAGGCACCGAAATGGTAGAAACCGTAAAATGGGGCATTCCTACATATACTGTAAATGGAAAAAACGTCATAGGTTTTGCTGCTTTTAAGGCACATTTTGGAGTATGGTTCTTTCAAGGTGTTTTTTTAAAGGACACTGCTAAAGTATTAGTTAATGCTCAAGAAGGCACAACAAAAGGCATGCGCCAATTAAAATATGAACATATTTCTGAAATAAATGAAAAATTATTACTGGCCTATGCCCATGAAGCCATAGAAAACGAAAAGCTAGGTAAACGTATCAANCCTCAAAAAAAAGGTGCNNTTATTNTNCCCNATTTATTANAAGAAGCATTTTCNAAAAACNCNAANTTAAAAGATTNTTTTAANAAACTANCCCCTTACAAACAAAGAGAATATNCCGAACANATNAGTAGTGCTAAACGCGAAGCCACACANCTAAGCAGGCTTNAAAAAAGNGANGCATTAATTTTAGAAGGAAAGGGCTTACACGATAAATATAAAAAATGTTGAAAATTTAAAAGAGTTTTGTAACAAATAAACACTCTCCCCTACTAATTCAGTAACTAACAATCAACTATTGAGCAATAGCTTAGAACATAAATTTGTAACCCAACTGGAATCAAACCAGAACATCGTGCATAAAATATGCCGATTATATACTAATAATCAAGATGCTCATAACGATTTGTTTCAGGAAATTACCATTCAACTTTGGCGTGCCTTCCCTAAGTATAGGGGCGATGCAAAATTTAGTACCTGGATGTATCGTGTTGCATTAAACACAGCNATTACCCTTTACAGAAAATCTAAGCGAAAAATAAAAACTCAAGACTTGGAAAAGGTGAGTTTTAAAATTGTTTCTGAAGAATATGATGATACCATTGAACAACAGATGACGTTAATGTACGAGGCAGTAAAAATCCTAAACGATATAGATAAAGCCTTGGTTTTNTTATATCTAGAAGACAAATCGTATAGAGANATATCAGAAACCATGGGTATTAGCGAAGTAAACGCTAGGGTTAAAATGAATAGACTTAAAGATAAATTACGAAAAATATTAAATCCGTAAACTTATGGATCAATTAGAATTATTAAAAAAACAATGGATTACTAAGGAACAAACTTTCCCTAAGTTATCCTATAATCAGATTTATAACATGCTGTTAA
This sequence comes from Flavobacteriaceae bacterium, assembly GCA_016765375.1. Taxonomy (GTDB): domain Bacteria; phylum Bacteroidota; class Bacteroidia; order Flavobacteriales; family Flavobacteriaceae; genus NORP215. The sequence continues at coordinate 2,837 of JAESQB010000162.1, forward strand.
AAAAATCGTCTTCTATTGTAAAGTGGCTATTTTATATCAGTATAGGGGAACTCATTTTCTGGGCATTGCTTAGTATCATTCCTCATTTTATNGCTCCCGAACAGAAAATAGAATTGGATTCCTTTTATAATGCAACTTTTGTATTNATAACAAATATTANAGAATTTATAATTATTCTATTCTTTATAACCCTCCTCTATAAAGCGCATAAATCAATATCCATAACCGATAGTGTTAAAAAGCTTATTGCTAAAATTTTAAAGACCAGAANAATTATAAAATATTATGTGATTTATAATTTAGCAAAAGGNTTTATTCTCCTTCTTTTATCCCTCTATTTGGTCTCACAAAACAATGCCGAAATTGCCGCTACTATTGAAGAAGCCTCAACTTTCGAGTTGGTTAAAATTATTGGGNTTGTAGTAGGTGTTGTAGCTGTATTTATAATATTACTTTGGTTGTTTTATAAATTGCTTTATGGCATTTTATTAAAACGCTTAAACAGGAATTATAGAGAACTTAAAAAACTGGATGTTTAAATTGTAGTAGGCAGTAGGCAAAAACAAATATTCAAAAAACGCACTNACCTACTAACTCAATAACTTATTAACTCATCAACTTACACTATTTCTCACTCGTAATTCGTAATTCAAAACTACCATTCCCGTAATTTATTGAGTTNTTCTTGAGCGGCAAGATCTTCTTTTGAAATCACCTTTAAAAAAGAGGGGTGTTGTTCAATAGCATATTGCAATTTTTCAACAATATCATCTATAGAATCATTATCATAATCAATGTCCATTGGTTCTTTTATGACAAAAGATTGCAGTATATTTTTCTTCTTTATTCGCAAACCTTTTTTATCAAAAGAACGTCTAAAACCATCTATGACAATGGGAACTACTACGGGTCTATTTTTNTTAATNATATGTGCAGTTCCTCTTCTAATGGGTNTCCAGGGCTTAGTTGTACCTTGAGGAAAGGTAATAACCCAACCATCATTAAGAGCTGTGGTAATATTACTAATATCGCTCATTTTCACTTGCCGGTTAACGGCTTCGCCATTAGCACGCCAGGTACGGTCAATACTCACCGAACCCACATATGCAAATATCTTAGGCAACAATCCAGCTTTCATAGTTTCTTTGGCCGCAACAAAATAAACATTGAGTTTGGGTTGCCATAGATAGCCCACATTATTTATATTATCAACCCGTCCGCTCAAACTGGCATTAAACACGTGAAACATAGCCACTACATCGGCAAAATACGTTTGGTGGTTAGACACAAACAGCACATTGGTGTCTGGGAGTNTTTTTATAATTTCAGAACCTTCTATCTNAAGTTCATTAAAGCCTTTAAAACGTCTATGGGAAAGTGCTCCNAATATACGAATAAGCCATTTTTTTAAAAAAAGATAATGTCCGAAGGGGTTTTTCTTAAACAATTTAAATTGGTTTTTTGTTTACTATTTTTAAAAAATTTGGGACTGCAAATATACAAAACCTTTCTTAGAATAGGGATTTAAGAAGAAAACGCACCTCATTTAAGATCATAGCTGTGGCTCCCCAAACCACATGCCCATTTAATAAAAANGCGGGTACTTCAATTTCGGAAACATAAGATGTTGAGAGTGTTTTAGTTACCAACACGCTGTCATCCATAAAATGTGACAGAGACACCTCGATAATGGTTTCTACTTCATTTTTATCTGGGGCAAACTTNGGAGTGGTCTTTGTAATTCCAAAATAGGGTTGCACCATAAAATTACTCGGTGCAATATAAACCTGACTAAGTTTTTTTAATACTTTTACGCTTTTAGGTAAAACCCCTACCTCCTCATGAGCCTCCCTAAGTGCTGTTTGTTTTAAGGATTTATCTTCCTTTTCAAATTTTCCTCCCGGAAAACCTACCTGTGACGAATGTATCCCATTATATGCCGTTCTGAGAATTAACACCAAGTGTATTTCCTCTTGATCATTGGGGTAAAACAACACCAAAACTCCAGATTGTTTAGGGTTTTTATTTTGTTGTCTTTGTTTTTTAAGTTCTAAAATACGTTTTATAGGAACCATTTTAAGATGTATTTCCTCGCCGGGAAGCTCTAAATGTTCTATTTTTGAAATGGTTTTTATAAATTCTGAAAATTGCACCGATGAAATTTATTAATATAATTTTCTTATTATTCGTTTTCCTGTTAGGATGTGAAGATAATAAAAAAACACCCCTAGCCGAACCCCTAAAGCTTTCTGATAAAAAAGAAATTAAATTAAAAGATTCGCCTTCAAAGCAGGAAGTTTTAAAAAAAGTTTCAAACGGTAAATTAGAAAGTCTCAACAGTGATAATGTTGTAGAATTACTAACTCAATACGGTAAAGAAAATCCTGAAAACAAGGTAAGAATAAAAACCACCTTCGGGAATATAGAAATCACCTTATTTAAAAACACGCCTTTACACAGAGCCAATTTTATTTATTTAGTAAAACAACATTATTTTGACAAAACCTTTTTTCATCGTGTGGTACCTAATTTCATTATTCAGGGAGGAAATAGCGACAATGCCTCTACCAATAAAAAAAGAGCCAAAATAGGAAAATACAGAATCCCATTCGAAATACATCCTAAAAATAAGCACCGCCGAGGCACACTTTCGGGAGCAAAATACTATCGTGACAACCCAGATAATAAGTCGGAGCCCTATGAGTTTTTTATTTTTTTAGGACCTCAAAGCAGCACCCTACATTTAAATGGCAGTTATACCGTTTTTGGAAAGGTAACTCAAGGCATGAATGTGGTTGATAAAATTGCAAATCTACCCTCAGACGATGGCGACTGGCCTTTGGATAATGTCTATATCTATGCTGAAATTATTGAGTAGAATTTTAAAATTGTATTTTTACTTTTCAATATGGAAGAAAAAAAATCAAAAAACAAAAGCACTAAAAAGCAACCCAACAACCCTTTACACGGCGTTAAACTAACAGAGCTCTTAGAAGTTTTGGTCGCAAAATATGGCTGGG
>JAESQB010000163.1 GCA_016765375.1 Flavobacteriaceae bacterium
CTAGAAATACTTTAAAATAAGTATTTATTTTCCTCCATAATAAAAAACATCAATTTTGATAGATCAAATAGAGTACAATACAGAAAGAAACATGCTTATTATTCCCGAATACGGGCGTCATATTCAAAAAATGGTAGAGCATGCTGTTGCTATAGAAGATAGACAAGAACGCAATAATATAGTAACACACATTATTGCAGTTATGGGTAATTTAAACCCCCATTTGCGTGATGTTCCCGATTTTCAACACAAGATATGGGATCAATTGTTTATTATTTCAGATTTTAAATTAGATGTTGACTCTCCTTTTGACATACCTTCTNAAGAAGAACTTCAAAAANGCCCTGAACCTNTAGANTATCCTCAAAATTTTCCTAAGTACCGTTTTTATGGAAACAATATAAAACGTATGATCGATGTGGCAAACAGTTGGGAAGAGGGTGATATGAAAGAAGCTTTGGTTTTTACAATTGCCAATCATATGAAAAAATGTTTTCTGAATTGGAATAAAGATACCGTAGANGATTATGTGATCTTTGATCACCTGTATAACCTTTCAGGCGGGAAAATTAATTTAANAGATAGCAAGGAAGAACTGGCCAGCTCAGCAACCTTGCTTAAAATGAAGAAAAAATTCACTCCAAGTACAGGCAAGAAGTCCTATAAGAGTGGTCCAAGGACTAAAAAACGCTATTAATATTTTNAAGAAATTATGGGAACTTTTGTAATTGAGGGTGGNCATAAGTTACAGGGTGAACTTCACCCACAAGGGGCTAAAAATGAAGCATTACAAGTNCTATGTGCGGTTTTGTTAACGCCTGAAAAAGTAATTATAAATAATATTCCCAGTATTAGAGATGTCAATAAACTCATAGNTATTTTAGGATATCTTGGCGTAAAAATTGAAAAGTTAGGAAAGGGACAATACGCCTTTCAGGCCGATAACCTTGATTTAGATTACCTAGAGAGTCCTGCTTTTAAGGAAGAGGGTGGTNCTATTAGAGGTTCTATTATGATTGTTGGGCCGCTTTTAGCACGTTTTGGAAAAGGGTATATTCCACGTCCAGGAGGCGATAAAATTGGNAGGCGACGTTTAGANACTCATTTTGAGGGCTTTATTAAACTTGGGGCAACGTTTAGATATAATGAAAAAGAATCTTTTTACGGTGTAGAAGCTCAAAAGCTTACTGGCACCTATATGCTTTTAGATCAGGCTTCGGTAACAGGTACAGCCAATATTGTTATGGCAGCTGTTTTGGCTCAAGGTAAAACAACCCTTTATAATGCGGCTTGCGAACCCTATTTACAACAATTGTGTAAGATGTTAAATGCTATGGGGGCAAAAATATCTGGGNTAGGNTCTAATTTATTAGTGNTAGAAGGCGTTTCGCAGCTAAAAGGNTGTGAACACCGTATTCTTCCCGACATGATAGAGATAGGGAGCTGGATAGGCTTGGCGGCGATGACTCGTAGTGAAATTACCATTAAAAATGTGAGCTGGGAAAATTTAGGAATTATCCCGGAAACGTTTAGAAAACTTGGCATTCAACTGGAACGTCGAGGAAATGATATTTATATACCNGAGCAAGAATCCTATGAAATTCAAAATTATATAGNCGGNTCTATTCTTACTATTTCTGATGCGCCNTGGCCGGGGTTTACTCCCGACCTATTAAGCATAGTTTTAGTGATATGTACTCAGGCTAAAGGCAGTGTGCTAATCCATCAAAAAATGTTTGAAAGCCGCTTGTTTTTTGTTGACAAGCTCATTGATATGGGCGCTAAAATTATTTTGTGTGATCCACACAGAGCCAATGTAATTGGACACAATTTCGAGTCTTCTCTAAAGGCCACTACTATGGTCTCACCCGATATTAGAGCTGGAATATCNTTNCTTATAGCGGCACTCTCTGCAGAAGGAACAAGTTATATTCATAATATAGAGCAGATTGATAGAGGGTATGAAAATATAGACGGACGCTTACAAGCCATNGGCGCCAAAATTACCAGACGTGAAGATTAATTTCCCTGTTGCTTATTTNTATTAATTTCATCCTGAAGTTTACGTCTTATTTGTTGTTCACGTTCTAAGCTTCGATGTCTGAACTTTTCAAACTCTTCTTCTAATTCAGATGATTTTTTCGAGGCTTTTTGAGTGATTAGGTTAGCACTCTTAAAGCGGTATATAAAATAAGCAAGTAGTCCTATAAATAAAATAATTGTAAAACATAATAAGATTTTAAATGTTATTTTACTGGTTTTTATTCCCAAAAAACTACGGTGCTCCTCTTTTTCAACTAGTGTATTGTAAAGATCCTCAGTGTTTTTAAGGTTTGAATTTAGACTATTCAGAGAATCTCTTAAGTTAGAAGCCCTCGAATAAAATTCTGTTAACTGTTGTTTTAAATTTACTACAGAATCTATAACGCTTTGTTTTAAAGTATTGTAGTGTTCTTTTTTGATAACCTTATATTCCAGATAATTTGAAGAAGTTCTGTATATTTCATCAAATTGTTGACCTAAATTTAAAGTGTCTACTTGTTGCGCATTTGTTGAGATAGAAAATAAAACAACAAAACATAAAAGGGATGTTAATTTCATAATAATTGGAAATGTTACAAATCTAAAAAAATGTGATAGATTTAACAAGATTATTTTATTCAAACAGTATTGACATTCAATACTTCTATCTTATTTTTAAAATTCAATATTGGATTAAGTCACATCAATTTTCCGAATCATTCGTGCGAGTAGTTTAGGAAAAAATCGTTTGGCAATGACGGCTAATTTTTCTAAAAATCCACCAATTACGGCTTCTTGTTTTTTTTGTGCTATTATTTTTAATGCTCTTGAAGCGAACCTTTCAGGGTTTATTCCATTAGCAGTAGCTTTATCCATAGTGTTTTGTGGAGAACCGTCGCCCACTAAAGCATTCATCGAAATGTTTGTGTTTACATAACCCGGACAGATCAAAGTAATGTTAATGCCCTTATCGTGTACTTCGGCGCGAAGGCTATCAAAAAAACCGTGTAATGCGTGTTTTGATGCCGCATATGATGATCTTAAAGGGGTTCCTATCTTTCCAACTACTGAGGTGATGGTTACTAAATGACCATTGCCTTGCGATACAAAATGTGGTAAAAGTGCCTTGCTTAGCGCTACAGTACCCATATAATTAATAGCCATTAAACGTTTGTCAACATCCATATCGGTGTCCATGGCTAAGGAACGTTGGCTTAAGCCCGCATTGTTTATTAAAATATCAATTTTTCCAAAAAGCGAGAGCGCCTGATCTGCTTTGTCTTTTAAACNGGTATANTNTTCAAGNTCAAGAGGNAGGGTTTTTACACAGTCTGTTTTACAAAGCGCTTTTACTTCNTCTAANTATTTAGGATTTCTGGCCGATAAGATTAATTGAGCCCCTTGTTTAGCAAAGGCCAAGCTTAGAGCTTTNCCAATTCCGGATGAGGCTCCTGTTATCCACACNACTTTATTTGTGAAATCCATTTAAATATCTTCTTATTTATTGACTTGCTCTTTGTTAAAATAGANCAGGTAATAGTACATTTGTTTTTCTTCATCCCAACCCTTTTCAATAAACTTATCGGCGCTTTCAGGGTTTATAAAATCCATTTTTATTTGGATGTTAGTATCTAAATTAATGACATTCTTTATTTTTTTTCGAGCAGCAGTCACTGCCGTATTGGCAATGGGAAAGCTGGTGAGGTCTTCAATTTTATATTTAGGAGCCTTTTCGGTTTTATAATGTTTAAACTCGGGTATTAGCTCGGGGTTTTCTATAACCTCGTTTAGAAAAGAAGATTCTTCAAAAGTATCGTTTTTTGCAAAGTGATTTACGGCTCGATTCATAAACATCACTTCCTGTTTTTTATCTTCGGCAGGAAGTACTACATCTTTTGCAAAATCTTGACAAAACTTTAAATATTTTTTGGTGTAAAAATTATCATCCTCAAAGGCGTCAACACCTAAAAACGCTTCTAACCAATATTTTGCATCATAACGGTTAGAGTCTACAGAAAGAATTTTATAACCTTCTTCTTTTTTAGTATTAAAAATGAGGCAGCCTTTATCTAATTTATTGAGATTAACACCCTGCTGAAGGTTTACTTCAAGTTGATTTTCACCTTCTGAAAACTGAAGAAAATCTTGTTTTATTTCGGATTTAAAAATGCCAATACCATCTACTTTCTCATTGTCAATTTGTAAGTTTTCCAGATAGGTTATATATACTTCGCCTCCTTTTATATGAGGGTGTAGTGATTGGTCATATAGGTAATTGGTAATATGCTTGCTGATTTCATGAATGCTATCTGGATTTGAGAAAATACCACTCACCATTTTAAAGAGTTCATGAAATTCAAGATCGGTTTCGTTTGAAAAATTATAATAGTTTTCTTCTTTCTCACGAAAAGGTTTCAGAAAATATTCTTTTATCAGTGGCGTGAGTTCATCGGTTAGTTTATAGGGTGAAGAAGAAAGAAACTTGCCCTCGTTTCTGCTTTTATTGCCTATGCGATGAATAGAAATTGAATTTATTTGGGTTGAAAAAAGGTTGATCATGCGTGATAAAAAAGTGTTTTATTGTACTGTTAAATTGTTATTGAGAAAGTTTCCAATATACAATTTTTTAATAGCAGAAGACTTGAGTTAAATTTATTTATTATAAATTTAAATTCAATAAAAATCAGAGTAAAATGAGGGAATTCTATTTTATAAAATAGGAATTAATTCCAGTTTTCTTCAAAACCAAGATCATTAGATTCATTAGAATCAGGATCAAATTCTCCAAATGGATTTTCGTCATCTCTGTCTAATGAGAAATCTTTTTCTGGAATTTGTTCGGGAAGTTCACCATGAGAAAAAATAAGATTAGGGTAAGAAACACCTTCTGCAGGTTTGGCAATTTCTGCAAGCTCAATTAAGAACACCCACATGTGTAAAAAATCATACACATAAATAAGTTTGGTTTGTTCTTCAGAAACTACTTCTTTTAGTAAAGTTTGGCTCATTAAATTAACGGGGCGTTCTCCATCACTCATATTAAATAATGTAAATTCTTCACCCTGGCTCCAATTTTTATCACTAATATAAAAGGAGGCCATTTCTTCACCATTAATTCCAAACGATTGGGTTATTGCGTTGTGAAAATCTTCCATGGAGTCTTCTTTAGAGAGTTCTATATCTCTAAAAACATCATCATGAACGTCCAGTATGATTCTAAAACGGTATATCATCACCCTATCAATTTTTATATAAATTTAGTTTTTGTAGTAACCTTTCTCCTATTTGCTAAAGCGGTGTAATGTGAAGGTCATTGCTGCCAATAAGAAAAAAGCAAAAGCTTGGTGTAAAACACCCGACCAAACTGGCACTCTAAGTATGAGTGTAATAACACCTAATGCAAATTGTAGCAATACTAAGCCCATTATAGTATTAAGACCTTTAATTTGAGTTCTGCTACAGTCTAATTTTTTGGATTTCAGCCAGATAACAAATATAATGCTTATGACTATAAACGCCAAATTCCTATGTATAAATTGGACACCACTTTTTCCTTCAACAAAATTCCGCCATATTGGTGTTTGCTCTATGGTCACGCTTTCATGAATAAATTTCCCATCACTCATCATGGGCCAAGTATTGTGTATTAAACCAGCATCTAACCCAGCCACAAATGCCCCCCAAACAATTTGTAAAATAAGGAGAAAAAGCCCCAGTCTTATAAGATTTCTAAATGCGAGATTAATTTTCTTTTTGTTTGGATAAATAATATCTAANGCAACCCAAAGGGTATAAGCAAAGGTTATAAAGGCTGTAAGAAGATGCAGNGCAAGCCTGTAATGACTTACATCGGGTCTGTCAATTAGTCCGCTTTTTACCATATACCACCCTAAAAACCCTTGGAATGCTCCAAGNGCTAATAAGATTAAACATTTTTTAATGGTTGCTTTAGTAATCTGTTTTTTTATNANAAAGTATAAAAAAGGAATAATAAAAACAATTCCTATAGTTCTGCCAATAAACCTGTGAAGCCATTCCCAGAAATAAATTTCTTTAAAATCACTAAGGGTAAAGGCAGTGTTTATTTTTTTTGTATTCAGGAAATTGTTTGTAAAGTTCAAAAGCTTCCTGCCATTCGGCATCATTCATTGGTGGGATGGTGCCTGAAATTAATTTATAGTTTGAAATAGACAAACCCGAATGTGTTAAACGGGTTATACCACCAACCACCACCATGATAAATATAAGAAGGCCTCCAAAGAGCAACCAGTAAATTACGTTTTTATTGTCTTTTTTCATTTTTACGCCCGCGTAAGGCGGGTATCTTATTAATTATTTCTGCTTCTGTTCTCGATAGCTAATTAATGATGTTATTTCCTTGAATTTAAAGCTCTTGGGNTTTCTCGAAGGTCTTAATCTTCGATACAGCTTTTTGNTATTTTATAGTTAGGCCTAATTTTTTTCCTTTTTCCAACATAAAGGCTTTAGCAGCCTCGTACTCATTTGGAATTTTACCATCGAGTATGGCCTCTTTAATGGCTTCTTTAATAAGGCCTATTTCTCTTGAAGGGTTTAATCCAAAGGTTTTCATGATTTCTTCTCCACTTATAGGCGGTTGAAAATTACGTATTTTGTCCCGCTCTTCAACTTCTAAAATCTTCAGTCTTACCTTTTTAAAATTATTGTGATAACGCTTAAACTTTTTTTGATTTTTGGTAGTGATATCGGCTTCACAAAGCGTCATAAGATCATCAATGGTATTGCCTGCATCAAAAACAAGTCGTCTAACGGCACTATCGGTTACCTCGTTTGAAAGGGCTATGGGTCTGGAGCTTAGTGCTACCATTTTTTGAACAAACTTCATTTTGTCATTCAGGGGCATTTTAAGCCGCTTAAAGAGTTTGTAAACCATTTTAGAACCCACAAATTCATGTCCGTGAAAGGCCCAACCTGTTTTTTTATTAAACTTTTTGGTAGGTGCTTTGCCAATATCGTGTAATAAGGCTGCCCAGCGTAGCCATAAATTGTCAGTGTTTCTTGCAATATTATCAACCACTTCCAGCGTGTGCCAAAAATTATCTTTATGGCGCTGCCCTTCTACTTCATCTATGCCTTTAAGTGCATTTAACTCGGGCAGAATAATGGGTAATAAACCTGTTTC
>JAESQB010000164.1 GCA_016765375.1 Flavobacteriaceae bacterium
AGTCTTTATTGGTTCTATAAACAACACCTTTAAAAAGTGCTACCAATTCGTCGTTTCTTTTTACTTCAATTATGTTGAACCCTAATTTACTATTTACCTTTTCTATCACGGATTCGGCAATTAGATAGTCGCCTTCATTTAAAGCTTCAATATGATTAATTGACGATTCTATAGAGACAGCGTACTTACCATGGGTATTTGCCGTAAACCCGAAAGCCGTATCGGCCAAGGCATAACTGATACCGCCATGTGCCTTCCCCATGCTGTTGAGCATATCTTTTCTAATGGTCAATCCTACTTTACAATGCCCCAATTTACATTCTAAAATTTCAATACCCATCCATGTACTAAAGGGGTCTAGACTTAGCATCTTTTTAGGTATGAGGTTTGAGGGTATAGGTTTTAGGCACATAATTTCACAATCAAAAATTATTTTTTTATTCTTTCTGAAGTTTTTATTCTCAAAGTAGTTATCATTTTTGATAATTCTGTAACTCTTTGTCTAATATTTTCGTCATCTTCTGTATTAATATATTTTCGTAAACTTGCCTTTGTACTACAGGCAATACACTCTTCAGCACTATGCCAAGCAATCCCTAAATAATCATGAAACTGCGTGTCTGTACCTGACGAGCCTTCTGCAATATTCAATGCTATAGAATCTTCAGCGCGCTTAAATTGTGATGACAATTCAAATCTTTCATCTTTTGGAAATTTTTTAACTAAATGATGAACAACCTCTCCAAAATCTATTGCCTTCTGATATACAGTTAAATTTTCAAACTTAAAATGATATTTAGATGTCTTCATTTATAATTCAATTTATACCTCATAATATCCTCAATCCTCAATCCTCAAACCTATACCCTCAAACCTCAAACCTCATTCCCAATAATTTCATTTTCCGTAATAAAGGGCTGCACCGGTATCGATCTTCGTGATATTCCTTATAGAGTTCGTCCATTTTATCAACACACCAAGCTATTCCTTTTTCGTTAGCCCATGCCAGTAAACCTTTGGGATAATTAACCCCTTTTGTCATGGCATTGTCTATATCTTCTGCCGAAGCTATGTTTAAAAATAGGGCATCTGCCGCTTCATTGATGAGTATGACAAGGATTCGGTCAAAAATAGTTTGTGCTAAAATCTTATCCTCTTTAGGTTTCGGATTTTCACTGCCTTCGGTATAATTATAAAAGCCTTTCCCTGTTTTTCTACCTAAATAACCTGCTTCGGAGAGGCGTTTCTGAGCAAAGGCTGGCTTGTATCTTGGGTCAAAATAAAAGGCTTTAAACACGGTTTCGGTGACGGTGAAGTTAACATCATTTCCTATAAAATCCATGAGTTCAAAGGGTCCCATCCTGAAACCACCTAAGGATTTTAAAGCATGGTCTGTGGTGGCGAAATCGGCCAAACCCTCTTCATAAATACGCAAGGCCTCCCCGTAAAATGGTCGCGCGACACGATTGACGATAAAGCCCGGTGTGTCTTTGGCGATGGCTATCGCTTTCCCCCAATCTTCAATAATATTTACCGCTTTTTCTAAAATTTCATTTGAAGTTTGAATGGCGGGAATCACCTCCACCAATTTCATTAAAGGCGCCGGATTAAAAAAATGAATACCAATACAGCGTTCAGGCTTTTGTAAACTTGAGGCTATAGAAGCTATNGATAATGACGAGGTGTTGGAAGCCATGATGGCATCGTCTGAAAGGTGAGTTTCCAATTCTGAAAACACTTTTTGTTTAACCTCTAGATTTTCGACTATGGCTTCGATNATGAGTTTGGAGTCNGCTAATTCGCGTAGATCTCTTACATAGCTGATATTGTCTTGAATGCGTTTTTTTTCTGNAATATCGATGCGTGATTTTTCTATCAATCGCGATAATATTTTNCCNAAAGCATTTTCGCTTTTTAAAAGGGCATCATAACTGGTGTCATACACTTTCACCTTACATCCCGCNGTTGCCGCTACCTGAGCGATGCCGNTGCCCATTGTTCCCGAACCTATTATACCTATATTCATGAGTATTAAATTTTGATTAAAAGAATCAAGACCGCTTCGCTGTTACCTGCCTGCCGGCGAGGCAGGGAACCAAGAATCAAGACTTTTAAATTTTTAATTTTACATTTTNCCATTTCAAAACNGCAAATNGCTTAAATCTACATTNCCACCAGAAATTATNATGCCGATGTTTTTGTTCTTATAATTATCTTTTTCTCTTANCAATGCCGCAAAAGGCACAGCCGATGAGGGTTCGATGACAATTTTTAACCGNTCCCAAATGAGTTTCATGGCGGTGATGATCTCATCTTCTTCGACACGAATAATTTTTTTAACTTCAGCTTTAATGATCGGGAAATTTATATCACCNAAATTCACTTTCAAACCATCGGCAATGGTATTTGTGGTTTTATTGGTTTCAATTTTTCCGCTTAACAATGACCGGTAGGCATCATCAACTTCAAAAGGNTCCCCGCCNATAACCTCACAGGATTCTGAAAAATACTTAGCTGCCAAAGCTGTACCCGCAATAAGGCCTCCACCNCCAATTGGNGTGAAAATATAATCTAAATTAGGATGATCTTCTAACAATTCCATGGCTGCCGTCCCTTGCCCGATGATTACATCTTTATCATTGGAGCCGTGAATAAAGGTCAAATTCTTTTCTGCTTGCAATTGTTTTGAAACTTCCCCTCTCGAAATGATATTATTTTCNCTNTCTATTATNGTNCCTCCATANCCCCTTACAGCNTCTTTTTTAANTTTTAGTGTATTTTTAGGCATGACCACATAGGCTTTTACGCCCAAATTTCTTGCTGCTAAAGATAAGGCTTGGGCAAAGTTGCCCGAAGAATGTGTGACTACGCCGCAATCTTTTTGTTTTTCTGTTAAATTTAAAATGGCATTGACAGCACCTCTCATTTTAAAAGCNCCCATTTTTTGAAAGTTTTCGCATTTAAAAAACANNTTAACGCCTGATATTTCATTAATAAGGGTTGAAGTGAGCACAGGNGTTTTATGAATATAAGGNGCGATACGCTGNTGGGTTTCTATGAGGTTTTGCTTGTTCATTTTTTANCGATTGTTTAGAGACGCAAAATATTGCGTCTTTACAATATCATTTTCCTTTAAAAATAGGTTTTCTTTTNTCAACAAAGGCGTTTACGCCTTCTAAATAATCTTGGGTTTCGCTAGCCTGAATTTGGTATTTAGATTCTAAGGCCAGTTGTTCCTCCAAAGTATTAGTTAGGGATTCATTCAAAGTTTTCTTTATTAAGCTCAANGCTTTGGTTGGCATATTGGCTAATTTTAGNGCAAGNTTATCCACTTCNTCTTNAAANNTTTCAGAAGAAAAANANNGGTATATCATNCCCA
>JAESQB010000165.1 GCA_016765375.1 Flavobacteriaceae bacterium
TGAAATTCTGCAAGAATTTTGTATCGAGAATAGCTTTTTCACCCAAAATCATTGATTCTCGATACAATTTTTCTAAAAAAATCACTCGAATTGACAATGATTTCTTACATCGAACTGAGGTTATAAGTATAATATTTTTGAAATGAATGCGAATCAAAACCTGTTTTAGGTTTAAGAAACCACCTCAATCACTTTTGCTAAAGTCTTGCTCAATGCCCTCCTACTGTATTGCTCAACATGCTTAGAGCGCACTTCCAAAGACTCGCCCTTTAGATACGTGTTGAAATAGTTTAACAGTATTTTTTTTAGAGCATCCTTTTCTGAATAATTAAAATAATGACCCGCTTCAGTAGTTTTTATAATGGGTGCCACATCACTACCTTCCGGCCCTATGGCCAATACAGGCCTTTTAGCTGCCAAATATTCAAATAACTTTCCTGGAATTATCGCACGTGTATGTGGGCTATCAATTTCAACCAACAAAAGTAATTGGGCACTTAATTGGTATTTCAGAGCCTCTTTATGCGACACATAACCTTTAATAGAAATATAATTTTCTAATTGGTATTGGCTTATACTATTTAAAACTTCCTCACTAACAGCCCCAACTAAGTTTAATTTAAAATGTGTTTTAAACGCTTGGTTTTCTGTGATCAGTTCTAAAAGAACCTGCCACAGTATTTCAGGGTTTCGCTCGCTTAAAAAAGAGCCTATATGCGCTATAGTAAAGGTGGAATCTACCGGTTGTTTTGGCATTTTTTCAATATCAAAACCATTGGTAATAACTTCAATAGGCTGATTGGTTAGTTCTTTAAACTCGGTTTTGGTTCTGGGGCTGGTTACCAATATACAATCGGCAGTATTAAGCACCTGCTTTTCTAAATCCTTATGTTTTTGTTGAGAACGCTTACTAAGTTTAAGAGATTTATGATATGCAATGGTGGTCCAAGGATCTCTAAAATCGGCTATCCATTTAACCGGCAATTGTTTTTTAAGATCCAAACCAATAAGATGCATACTATGCGGAGGCCCCGTCGTGATGATGACATCAATGGTATTATTTTTTAAATATTCTTTTAAATAGCTAACCGATGGTTTTACCCAAGCCTTTCGCGCATCGGGAATAAATAAATTGCCTCGCACCCATAATAACATACGCTCTAGCCAACTTTGCTTTTGTTTAGATATAATGCCTTTACTCATTTGTATAGTTCCCTTTTTTGAAAACATACCTGCCCAACGGTAAGGTTCATTAATGGGCAGCTTTAAAAACTCAACATTTTCGGGCACTTCATCTACGAGACTGTAATCTTTTAAAGGGTAATGTGGGTTTTCTGGAATATAAACTATAGGGTTCACCGAAAACTCTGGCAGATACTTTACAAATTTCAACCAACGTTGCACTCCGGGTCCTCCTGCAGGAGGCCAATAATATGTTATGATCAGTACTTTTTTCAAAAATACTATAGGTTTTGTTTTCTTATTCTAAAATACACAATCCCAAGCAGGATCAACAAAAACCCTATGGAACTTCCTAGCGCAATGGTGCTTCCCAAACGTACTACCTTGGGTTCAAATTTAAATTCTACGGTATGGTCACCTTTAGGTATCGTTAAAGCACGTAACACATAATTAGCTCTTAAATGCTTTACTTGTTTTCCATCGATATAGGCATTCCATCCAAAAGGGTAATATATTTCTGAAAAAATTGC
Source organism: Flavobacteriaceae bacterium (assembly GCA_016765375.1). Taxonomy (GTDB): domain Bacteria; phylum Bacteroidota; class Bacteroidia; order Flavobacteriales; family Flavobacteriaceae; genus NORP215. The sequence continues at coordinate 1,713 of JAESQB010000165.1, forward strand.
CAAACGATCTTCTTCTGATGAAGATTCATAAATTAAATGATTGGGCTGATATGATCTTAAGGCAATAGATGCCGTACTATCTTGAGCAAAAACTTTAGCAGCTAAGAGGTCTTCAAAATCGCTGTGAACTATGGCCGTTTGTTTGGTATTTAAACTGTCTAAAGCCATAATCTCTANATCNGANCTNCNNACCATTTNTACATTCTGTACAAACCAANCCGGCCCATTAGTATAAGGATTGCGTTGNGCATAANTACGGCCNTTNTTAGAANGCTGNATGATGTACTTNACATTAAGCATGTTCAAGGTTCCTATATCGCCTTTGTCCAGATAAAAATCGGCNANGTCTTGTATTCTTCCNGGTTTTGCAGCGTGATAACCGCCCAAAGCATTATGNAAATAACTTGCCCTACCACTGTTAAATGGATTTCCNGAAAGGTCATATACTCTAAAATGAGCCTCNTCCTTTAAAATNTCNATATCGGCAGNGGTTTTCTCAAAGGCTTGTTTTAGTTCTCTGGCTTTTACAAAATTATCGGCATTAACATAACGTTTATCTACAGATATTAAATCGACTAAAACCAGTAATACAAAAGCCAAAATAACATGTTGTTGTTTTAATTTATGTTTTAAAAAGCGCCATAAAACCCCTATAGAAAGCACTATAAACACAAGGCTTCTTAGAGTATCCATGGTAAATAAATACTTGCGGTCTGCGCGTATAGCATCTACCATTTCATCACTTATCTTCTCTCTAAAAAGGGGGTCCAATGGCCCTGCAAAATCAAACAATAGCCCTTTAAAGGCTATAAAGATCAGGCAGATCCCTCCACCTATTATCGCAGCCCACTTAAGTGCATGACGGCGTTTTTCTTCGGTTTCCCTAAAAAAGGCTTGCAAGCCAAGTACNGCCAAAATGGGCAAGCACAATTCAATAATAACTTGAATGGATGAAACCGCCCTAAACTTNTTATACAAAGGCACATAGTTTACAAAAAACTGGCTTAANAATTCAAAATTCTTACCCCANGACAATAATAAGGCNAGGATAATACTTCCTAAAAGCCACCATTTTATACGCCCATTNATTAAAAACAAAGCTAAAATGGCTAAANATATAACCACAACGCCCACATATGCCGGAGCACCTACAAAGGTTTGATCGCCCCAATACATAGGCACCTGCCTGGCAATAAAATTAGCCTCTTGTGAAGAGACGCCCATTTTTAAAAGTTGGTTTAGCGTTTCGGAATCTTCAGGGAGTGCCTCGCTTGATGAGCCTCCCATAAATCGTGGAATAAATAAATTAAACGATTCTAATTTTCCGTAGGAATATTCGGTAATATAATCCCAGCTTAAACCATCTTGCTTTTCTTTTGTACTGCCATCGTGGCTAATAGTCAATTCGCTTTGTCCTCGGGTAGATGTTTTTGCATATTCCTGAGTTGCCAAAATATTGGTCGCATTAAGGCCAATAGCTAATAAAACAGCCAGAGACATGAGCCCTAAAGCTTTAAAATAATTCTGAAGTGTTTTTCTTTGATAAGCATCTATTAAATAGGCCAGCCCTAAAACCCCTACCAATATTAAAAGGTAATAGGTCATCTGAAAATGGTTGGCAACTAGCTCCAAGGCCATAGCTATGGCCGTAAGTAGAAATCCGTAAACATACTTACCCCTAAAACTCAANANNATACCACTTATNACCAAGGGCATATACGCTATGGCATGCGCCTTTGCATTNTGNCCAACGCCNANAATAATTATAAAATACGTTGAAAGCCCAAAGGCTAAAGCACCAAAAAAAGCAAGTTTATATTCTAGTTTAAGAACCAACAATAAAATATAAAAACTGAGAAAATACAAAAACAAATAATCTGCCGGGCGTGGTAAAAAACGTAAGGTAAGATCTAATTTTTTAATATAATTATGAGGGTATTTCGCGCCCAATTGATAGGTAGGCATACCTCCAAAGGCACCATCTGTCCAATAGGTTTCTATACCGGTTTCAGCTCTAAAATCATTTTGCTGGGCAGCCANTCCNGTGTATTGCACAATATCACTCTGACTTATTTTTTTACCCTGCAAAACTGGGCTAAAATAGGCAAGTGCTACAATCACAAAAAGAAATACAATTACAATATGGGGAAGGACTTTTTTAAACGAAAAATTCATTGGTCAATGGATTATTTTTGTGAAAATTAATCAATTTCTTCATAATCTATATAGTCTCCATCATCCTCTTTTGAATTAATTTTACGAGANGGGGGTTTNTTTTTTGAAGGNNNNTTTTTAANAGNTGAATTATNNTGNGCATNAAACATATGNGAANCNTCAACACCAAAGCGCTTAGCGATTTTTTTTGCCAAATATTTTAAAAAATAAGGAGCGAGTATTCTGAATAAAAATTTTAATCCAAAATATACTAATCCAATTATTATTATCGTTTTTAATAAAGCCATCTTGAAAAATAAGATACAAAAATAAGAGATAGGCTGTTTAAACAAAACATTAAATTATTAAAAAAATAATAAAGTATTATATTTACCTAAATTCATATTCATGATTAAGAAACCCATTATTTCTGCATTTATTATATTTTTTAGTTTTTTAAGCACAAAGGCCCAATACACCGAAACCATTAACTCAAACCGTCCAGGCACCTCCCAGGGTGCTTTTTCTGTAGGGACTGGTGTATTACAGCTTGAAACCGGGATAGCCTTTGAAAGGGANGAACACAATTTATTAAATACCGAAGCAGATATACTCGCCCTGNATTTTTCCCTGCGCTATGGTTTTTGGAAAGAGCGATTTGAGGTTAGCTGGATAGGGAGTTTCCAAGCTAACGACATTACCAATAACAGAATAGGCGGTAGTATTAACGTCAATAATTTTAGAACCAATACCATTGGTGTTAAATACCTGTTTTACGATCCTCATAAAAAATGGGATAAAGAAGGACCAAATCTTTACAGTTGGCATGCCAATAATAGTTTTCAATGGAAATACCTCATCCCNGCAGTATCACTTTATGCCGGAGCTAATATANATTTAAAANACAATATTTTTGTNCCAAACCCCGATGGNGAAATTAGTCCTAAGATTGTACTTTCAACACAAAACAATTTAGGAAGATGGGTGTTTGTAACCAATATTGTAGCCGATAGAATTGGCACAGACTANCCNAGTTATGGCTTTATATTAACGCTTACGCATGCTTTCAANACAAAAATATCTGCTTTTGCAGAAACNCAGTGGTTTGACAGTGATTTTTATGCCGATCATCTTTTTAGAACAGGAGGTGCCTTTTTATTAAATAAAAACTTTCAGGTTGACGCTTCAGTACTTTTTAATGCCAAAGACACCCCNTCTAGGCTAAGGGCTGCAATTGGCTTTTCTTATAGGTACGATAGGCATAAAAAAGACGAGTATCTGGAAGAAGATGTACGCAAGACAAGAAAGAAAAACAAAAAAGAAAAACGCAAGACAAGAAAGACAGATAAAAAAGAAAAACGTAAAAATAAAAAAAGAGAGAAACGCAACAAAAAAGGTAATTAGGGCGAATAAAGTTTAAAATAAACCTACAATACTTAATTTATTTTAAATTTCTTATAAAACTAAATGAGTTCAATACAGAATATTCATAGTTTTAATTATTTTTGACACAGATAATTAATTGATGTATAAATGATAGAAGTTCGTGAGATTTCTTCAAAAAAGGATTTAAAGACCTTTATTAAATTTCCATTTCAGCTTTATAAAAACTGCGATTATTGGGCACCCCCCTTTAGCAATGAAGAATTGGAAACTTTAGATAAAGAAAAAAATCCTGTATTTAAAAATGCCGAAGCCCATTATTTTTTAGCTTATAAAAACGGCATATTATCCGGAAGGATTGCCGTGATCATAAATTGGATTGAAGTCAAGGAGCAATTAAAGAAAAAAGTGCGTTTTGGCTGGTTTGATGTTATTGATGATGTTGAAGTGACAAAGGCTCTTTTAGAAAAAGTTTTTGCAATAGGAAAAGCAAATGGTCTTGAATATACCGAAGGTCCGGTAGGTTTTTCCAATATGGAAAAAGCGGGGATACTTACCAAAGGCTTCGATGAATTAAACACCCTTATTACCTGGTACCACTACCCCTATTATGCAAAACATTTTGAAAGCCTTGGCTTCAAAAAACAAGCCACCTGGGTTGAGTACAGATTAAAAGTTATAGACTGGACTATTGAAAAAGTTGACAAGTTTTCAGGCTTACTTAAAAACCGTTATAATTTACATGTTATACGCTTTAAAAATAAAAAAGAAATTTTGCCTTATGTGAATGACATGTTTGGCTTACTCAACAAAACCTATAGTTCATTACAAACTTTTGTACCTATTCAGCAATATCAGATAGACTATTATAAAGAAAAATATTTTAGTTTTATTAATCCTGATTATGTGATATGCGTTGCCGATAGTTCTGAAAAATTAATTGGATTTGCTATCGTGATGCCCTCTTTTTCTAAAGCTCTAAAAAAAGCCAATGGCAGTCTTTTTCCTTTTGGCTGGTATTATTTACTAAAAGCACAGAAGAAAAACGATGCTGCTGCCTTGTATTTAATAGGCATAGATCCCGAGTATCAAGGCAAAGGGGTTACTGCTATTCTTTTTAAAGAAATACAAGACCTATTTAATGCCAAAGGCATTACTCAAGTAGAAACTAATCCAGAATTAGAAGAAAACAAGGCTGTACAACAACTTTGGAAAGCCTATAATCCGGTACAACACAAAGAGCGAAGCACTTTTACGAAACCTATTAATTAGAAGTTAGATGTTAGATGTTAGAAAAAAAACAGAAAATCACTTCTTAACACTTCACTTATACGTGTTGTAATTTGAGCCTTTTTTCTAGTTTCNNACTTCACAATTAAGTCACCACTATAATAAAAATTCAATAATATTTATTTCCAGCAAATACGCAGTAGTACTAATTAGGAATCGCCCATAGCGCGAGATACTGCTGCTGAAAGGCGTTTATAGGTGCCATTTTCCAAGCGATCTCTAATGGCCAAAAAGGCCTCAAGNGTTTTNTCAACATCTTCTAAGGTATGGGTAGCTGTTGGTATTAATCGTAACAATATCAAGCCTTTAGGTATAACAGGATAGACTACTATAGAACAAAATATACCGTGGTTCTCTCGTAAATCTTTTACCAGCGCCATGGCTTCAGGAATACTTCCTTTAAGATACACTGGCGTCACACAACTTTGGGTAGTACCAATGTCAAAACCGCGTTCTTTTANNCCCCCTTGTAANGCGTTAACAATTTTCCAGAGATTNCTTTTAAGCTCTGGCATNGTACGCAACATTTCCAAACGTTTTAATGCCCCNATCACCAATTGCATTTGCAATGATTTAGCAAACATTTGNGAACGTAAATTGTATTTAAGGTAATTTATAATTTCCTCATCGGCGGCTATAAAAGCACCAGTACTNGCNAATGATTTAGCNAAAGTTGCAAAATACACATCTATNTCGTCTTGCACGCCTTGCTCCTCACCTGCTCCGGCACCAGTTTTTCCAAGCGTACCAAAACCNTGGGCATCNTCTACCAACAATCTAAAGTTGTATTTTTTCTTAAGGGCAACAATTTCTTTAAGCCTTCCTTGCTCGCCTCGCATCCCAAAAACCCCTTCTGTGATAAACAAAATACCACCTCCGGTTTTTTGAGCCATTTTAGTAGCACGGTTCAGGTTTTTCTCTATACTCTCTAGATCATTATGTTTATAAGTAAAACGTTGTCCTAAATGCAAACGCACCCCGTCAATAATACAGGCGTGGGCATCTACATCATAAACAATAATATCGTCTTTTGAAACTAAGGCATCAATGGTTGAAACCATACCTTGGTAGCCAAAGTTTAATAAATAAGAGGCTTCTTTATTTACAAAAG
>JAESQB010000021.1 GCA_016765375.1 Flavobacteriaceae bacterium
TGTAAATTGATTAAATAAGAAGAAAAACTTTTTAGGTTTTTATTTGAATTTTGAGTGTCAGAATTGACAGAACCATTAATTTTTAAAGCGCCTTTATAATAATTGTATGGAATTGAGAGTCCTTTTGAATCTTTTATGATGCCATACTCTCCAAAGAGTAATATTTTCGAATAAAATAAAGGTCCTTTCATTTGTTGATTAGTTGGGGATAGATTTTGCGCCAAAACCAATACAGTCACAAATATAGTGACTGTTATGACAAAAAGCAATCAATTCATTATCAATAAATTTGAGCACGTCTTCTTTTTCTTTTTCAGGGTATAATACATGAACATTGGCTCCGGCATCTAAAGTAAAACAAAGTTGACTTCCTGTTTCTTTCCTATAGGCCCAAATGGCATTTATAATTTCTAAGGTATTTGGGTGCATTAAAATAAAATAAGGGCTTGAAGTCAACATCATGGCATGAAGGCTTAAGGCTTCACTTTCAACCAATTGTATAAACTCATTTATATTACCCGTTTCAAAAATAGCCTTAAGTGCTGTGATGTTATTTTTGGCTTGTTTAAATCGTGAAGAGGCAAAGGGATGGCCATGCATGAGTTGATGCCCAAGGGTACTACTTACCTGTTTTTTGCCTTCATCTACCAACAGTATGGTGTCTTGATAATTATTAAATACAGGATGTATTTTAAAAGGAACTTTAATGCCAAAATCATCATGACTTCCCTTTATNNCCTNATGTTCTCCCCAAACNACCAAGGGGCCTTCTATGCTTCTACAGGCGCTTCCCGAGCCCAAACGCGCCAAAAACGATGCCTTTTGCTTAAAAAAAGNATCTGTGATATTAGGNTTNAGNNGTTTNTCTATACTCATTAAACACAAAGCCAAGGCACTCATGCCGCTTGCCGAAGAGGCTATGCCACTACTGTGAGGAAAGGTGTTTTCTGTGTTGATGATAAAACTGTAATGTTTTAAAAAGGGTAAATAAGGCAATGTTCTCGAGAAAAACGCTTCGATTTTGGGTTTAAAATCTTCAGATTGACGACCCTCAAAAAAACATCAAACTTAAATTCGGAGTTCGGTTTTTCTAATTTTTTAAAAACTAAGTTGGTTTTTGTATGGCACTTGTTAAGGGTAAAACTTATTGAGGGGTTATGCGGTAATTGCTCCCCGTGTTTGCCCCAATATTTTACAAGGGCAATATTACTTGGTGCTTGCCAAGATACTTCTCCCTCATTCACTTTGCTTGTATAAGGTTCGGGAATAAAATGGTTTCCGATCATTCTAAAAACATAAATTTTAGCAAATATAGATATCTTAAACCACTTTATTTCTAAAATTACGCATTAACAAAAGAAGCAATTTCCTGTCCGTCCGACCTGTCTGCCGACAAGGCAGGCAGGCGGGATTTGTATTATGCTAGAAGTAAAGTGGTAGTATATGACCCATAAATAACAATTGTGAATTGCCTCATGTTTTTAAACCAAAACAAAAACTTGTTTAAAATTAAAACAGTAATGAAAAGAACTAAACTTTAAGTAAGCACAAGACAATCATTGCTTTATGCTTGTGTCCCTATCAACGGCTTATCCGTTTGTCGAAAAAAACCACAGTTAATCTTCTCTGAAAAGTTTAGTTGATTAAAATATTATTTTCCAAGTACTAATTAATAATTTTATTAATTAGTCTAAAACGGGATCATGATAAAACATTTCAAAATAGTTATATACTTAATATTCTTGATGTGTTTCTTACCCTTATCTGCACAAAATATAGATCCTGATGTTTTAAAAAAAAGGGCTTATGCTCTAATTGCTCAAGATAAATTTTATGCGACATTTGATTTATTGGATTCGGTTTTAGAAATTTCAAAAAANAAAAAATTAAAAAAACTTGAAGCCGAAGTTTATAATAGTTACGGTGTTGCTTATGTTAGACTAAGTGATTTTAAGAATGCCGAAATCAATCATAAAANNTCACTAAGAATTAACGATTCATTAAAATCTAAACACAAAATATGTGTAGATTTTTACAACCTTACAAGAGCGTATTATTTAGAAGGGAACTTTAAGAAGTTTGACAGTCTTCTNCCTATCTCTAAAGCTATTTCTTTAAAATATAAAGAGCCCAGTTTATTTTTTAATTATAAAATAGAGATGGAATCTCTATATGAGAGAAAAATGTACAAAGAGGCTATTTTTATATCTGAATTGGCCTTAGAGCAACTTTNTTCACCTGAATTTGAAGTATTTTTTAAAAATGACAAAAAAGAGCGAATAGAGTATAGCACTAATTTTGAGATGTGTCTGGCATTTTCAATGATGGAAAGCAAAACCAATCCTCATAAGGCCTATGATTTATTAAATGATTTACTGAGTAGGGATCTCGAGAAAATTCTTTGGCACGATCACATGCTCTATAGAAATCTGTCAAGAATACATCATTATAAAACAAGATATTTTAGAGAAGTACTTCAGTTAATTCGTTTTAAAGACTCGGCCGCATCCAATTTTATAAAGTCCAGAGAATATAATCTCATTGCTATGAATATGCTTGAAACCAGAAGCAAATTAAACAGCAGTATAATAGTGGATAAAATTAATGCGGATAAAGAAATTGAACAAATTAAAATTTTAAACAGAAAAGAGACCTTAAAACGTACTAATGCGAATACCATATCTATCTTGGCCATATTTATTGGTGTTCTATCGCTTGCCATTGTATATTATGTAAATAGATCTGGCAAATACGGAAAAGCCATAAACAATTTTTTACTTGAGCAGCAAAAAAAGCAGATGCTTTTAGATAAAGAGAGGCTTCGGTTTTTTTCTGTGGTTAGTCATCAATTACGTACCCCAATTTATTCGTTAAACAAACTTACTAAATTAATTAAAACCGAAAAAGATCCCGAATTAACATCTAAGCATCTATCAACTATAGAGTCGTCCAGCAATCAACTCTCCTCAATTATAGAAAATGTTATACAGTTTACCCGCTTTAATATGGGAAATTTTTACTTAAGGGCATACACCCTTAATATCGTTAAAACGGTTAATAATATCTGTAATTCCTTAAATTCAAAAGCCAATTATAATCAAGTTATAATTCATAAAGATTTTGATAATGTGGTCTCGAGAATTGTTTTAATAGATAAAAAAGTAATTACTCTTATTTTGTATAATTTAATAANTAATGCCATTAAATTTAATAGAAAAGGCAATATATGGGTAAGTATAAGGGAGTTGCCTAGTNCNAAAGCTAATTCGGTGAGACTTAAATTTACCGTGAGAGATGATGGTATAGGGATNTCTNAAGANCAACAANAGGCNATTTTTNANAACTCAAAAAGTATTTTAAACGAAAATGATCCTAATAAAGGCATTGGTTTAGGCTTAAGGTTGCTTAAAAAAATGTTGAGCTTATACAATTCGAGCATCGTTTTAAAATCAGAGCCAAATAAGGGTGCATCGTTTACATTTTTACTAGATCTAAAAAAAGGTAAAGACGAACATATAGAGAAATCGTTGAAATTCTATAAAAAATACCTTTCAAACAAAAAGGTTTTGAATGTGGATGATAATAAAATTAATTTATTGGTCACAAAAAAAATGCTGCAAAACTTTGGAATATTATGTGATGTTGTTGATAACGGATTTGAGGCTATTAATATGGTTAAGGAAAAACAGTACGATATTATACTTATGGATATTAATATGCCTAATATAGACGGGATAGAAACCACCAGGCGTATTAGGAAATTTAACACAAAAATTCCAATTATTGCCTTTTCGGCGGTCGATCTAAATGCCGTTAGAGAAGAAGCTTTTGCATCAAAAATTAATGATATAATTGCCAAGCCTTTTATAAATGAAAATTTTTATCAAAAATTATTTACACATATCAATAAAGCAGATAATAACGTAAAAGTGATTTAACCTAAACACCTGTATTTTATTAATTAATAAGTTGATACTATGTTGAATATCTTTATTAAACTTTTTTGGTTTTTAGTGTTGTTGTTATATAGCTCACCTATAGCTTCACAAGAAATAAAAATAAAGGACTTTCGTCTTAAAGCATATAATTTTATTGAAGAACATAAGTACCATCAAACATTTAAATTATTAGATTCTGTTCTTGAAATTGCCATTTCCAAACGTTTAAAAAAAGTTGAAGCCATGGTGTATAATATTTATGGTGTTGCTTATCTGGAGTTATACGATTTTAAAAAAGCCGAAATATATCATATAAAATCTATGGAAATAAACAAAGCTATTAATAATAATAGCGGCTTACTTGTGGATTATTCACACCTTTCTCAGGTCTATTTTTTAGGAGAAAACCATAATAAATTTGATAGCTTATTACCCATAGCAATACGGTTTGTTTCTAAAAAGAAAGACATTTCCCTATTTTCTTTCTATAGAATTGAGATGAATTCTTTATTCAATAAAAAATTATTTAATGAAACTATATCCGTTTCAAAAAAAGCGATACAAGACCTTAATGATCCTAAGAATGCTTCTTTTTTTGAAAGCAAAGCCGGAAAAAGAAGTTTTAAGAGAAGTCTCACTTTTTTTGAAATGTATTTGGCTTTCTCATTAATGGAAACCAATAAAAACCATGAGCAGGCAAACCAACTTCTTAGTAGTTTATTAAGTGCTGACATGGAAAAATTTATGTGGAAAAATATAGAACTGTATAAAAATATTTCTAAGATCCATTTTTATAAACTCAAGTATTTTACAGAAGTAAAACCAGTTTATGATTCTGCACNATANTATTCAAAAAAATCTCGATCGTACAATTTAATTACTATGGATATGCTAAAATTAAAAAGCAGGATAAATAGTGGTTTTATTGTAGATAAAATTAGCGCTGAAAAAGAAGTAGAACGGTTTAAAATTATAAATGAACAAGAAACATTAAAACGAAAAAATGCAGACACGATTTCTACACTTGCCATTTTTATTGGTTTTATGTCATTAATTGCAGTTTATTTTGTGAACCGATCAAAAAACTATAGAAAAACGGTAAATAGTTTTCTTCTAAACAAGCATAAAAAACAATTGGTCTTGGATGATGAGCGGCATCAATTTTTTTCGGTAGTAAGCCATCAATTGCGAACACCTATTTACTCANTAATACGATTGTCTAAAATGATAAAAACCGAAAANGATCCCGAGATTAATAAAAAACATATGTTAACCTTTGAATCTTCAAGTAATCAATTGAATTCAATTATAGAAAATGCTTTACATTTTACAAAATTTAATGCTGGAGACTTTGTTTTAATGCCCCAAGACGTAGATATTGTTGAAGTTATAGACTCAATTTTCGATTCGCTTGAATTTAGCGCAAAACATCATAGAACTACCCTNCATAAAGATTTAAGCAAGCTCAACTCAAAGNTAATTTTTATAGACAGGAAAGTCATATTTCTGATTTTACATAATTTAATCTCTAATGCTATAAAATTTAGTGACCAAGGTGAAGTATGGATAATTATAGAGGAGAAAGCAAGTATTAATCCCTTAAGAGTTAAAATTTTATTTAGTATAAAAGATAAAGGGGTAGGCATTCCCTTAGAAATGCATCAGGCTATTTTTAACAAATCAGAATCCATTCTTGATGCCAATAACCCNAATAAAGGGATTGGCTTAGGCTTGCGTTTAACAAAAAAATTACTTGCGCTTTATAAATCAGGAATGCGATTAAAATCTAGTGAAGGAAAAGGCTCTACTTTTTCATTTCTTCTTAATCTTGAAAAAGCATTGAGTGTTAATAATATCTCAGATACCCTCTTTAAAGGATCTAAACATGATATAAGATAAAAATTACTTAGTTTGCATATTATAAAGTTATAGCGTTAGCCACAATATAAGCGCCAGTCCAGGCATTTTGAAAATTAAACCCTCCGGTTAAGGCATCTATATTGAGGACTTCACCAGCAAAATAAAGATTTTTATTGAGTTTGCTTTCAAAGGTTTTAAAATTCACTTCTTTGAGTTCTATTCCTCCAGCCGTCACAAACTCTTCTTTAAAAGTACTCTTTCCTTCTACATGAAATATACCAGAGCTAAGCTGTTCGGCCAGTATCAAGAGCGTTTTTTTAGTGAGTTCGGCCCAGGAACTTTGAGGTGAAACCCCCGAAGCTTTCGCCAAATTTTGCCATAAGCGTTTCGGAATACCTAGCCGTGGGTATTTTATTATATTCTGCTTGGCATTTTTTAATTTAATGGCTAATAATTGCTCTATAACTTCTTGATTAGACATGGTGCCTGTCCAATTTATTTTTATTGAAAAGCTATAGTTTAATGTATTCAAAGATCTAGCACCCCAAGCCGATAACTTTAATACCGCAGGGCCACTCATTCCCCAATGTGTAATTAACAAAGGGCCTTGGGCTTTTAGTTTTTGGTTGATCACTTCAACAGAAGCTTCAGTAGAAACTCCCGGTAGATCTTTAATCCTTGGGTCGTTTATATTAAAGGTAAATAGAGAGGGTACAGGGGAGACAATACTATGCCCTAATTCTTTTAAAAGCCTCCATGTTCTTATACTGCTTCCAGTAGCTATTACAAGTTTTTTGGTTTTAAACGATCCTTGTTTGGTCTCTACATGCCATTGGGTGTCTTCCTTAGTTATTTTATTTACGCCACAGCCTTTATAGACTTTTATATTTAATTGGTTTACCTGGNCCAACAAACAGTTTATTATGGTTTGTGATGAATCGCTAACAGGAAAAATCCTACCGTCTTTTTCTGTTTTAAAAGCCACGCCNCTTTGCTCGAACCATGCTATTAAATCGCCAGACATAAAATTGTAAAAAGGACCTAATAATTCTTTCTGGCCCCTGGGATAGAATTGTGTAAATACTTTAGGATCATATTCGGCATATGTAATATTACAACGCCCTCCGCCCGATACTTTTACTTTGCCCAACACCTCTTTTCCTTTTTCGAGGATGATGATTTTAGCCTCCGGTATGTTTTTGGCGGCATTAATTGCCGTAAAAAAACCTGCTGGCCCTCCGCCTATAATAAGAATGTCAACTGGTTTCATGAAAGCGAAGGGTTGTTTGAATGCAAAACTAAGGGAATTTATTGATTCCTACGGGGTCTGGTTTTATTACACCATATTTATAAAGTTTAATTTTTTGTATTTTGCTTCTAATTAACCATAAAAATATTAATATTATGTTTTCAAAATCAAACATTATTGCGACCCTTTTAGGGTTTGTTGTTTTATTTGTGGGCGGTTATGTATTTTATACATTTTTAATACCCGATTTTTATGCCCTACACACTATTAATGATGCTGAGAAGGAAATCCCAGATATGGCTTTTATTGCCATAGGGTGTCTAATTCAAGCTTTCGTGATGGCCAGCCTCTATTCAAAATGGTCTGGAGGGAATCACTCTGCCAAACAAGGATTCTGTTTTGGGGCCTTTATAGGGTTGTTTGTTGGCTTTGGTATAGGCCTTATAACCTATGGCGTTATGGATTTGATGGATTTAACCGGACATCTTGTAGATGGGGTGTGGAGTATCGTTTTTTACGGTTTAGCCGGCATGGTAATTTCTTTAGCCTATGGCAAGTTTAGTTCGTAAAGGGATATAAACTTTTTAGAATTAAAAAAAGCTTCTCAAATTTTGAGAAGCTTTTTTGTGCGGATGAAGGGAGTCGAACCCCCACGCCTTGCGGCACTAGATCCTAAGTCTAGCATGTCTACCAATTCCATCACATCCGCTAAAAATAGGTTTGCAAATATAGGCATTATAAGGAATTAGAAACAAGCTTAAAGTGAATTTATTTAACCCAAATTATGTAATAGAACTTTGTAGTGAGGGTTGAAACTGCAATAAAATATTACATTTTTAAAATTCAGCATAGTATCGCTATGGTTAATTTTAAAAATGT
>JAESQB010000166.1 GCA_016765375.1 Flavobacteriaceae bacterium
ACATGAGGCAGGGCTTTTCTCCAATAATATTTCCTGTAAAAACCCCAATGCATTTTAAACATTATTAGTTCTATTTTCAAAATCTTCTGCAATATCAGGATTCCAACGCACTAATAATCGATCAATAATATCATCATAAGAAATCTTAGCTTGATCAGACCAAATTATGCCTGTCTTGAGCTTAATCGAAAGGTTCATTCCTTTCTAGCATTTAAAATACGTTGTCTAACATCTTTTCTTACATCTTCATCTTTATGTATATTTCCTTTATCTAGATCATCTAAGCCTTGTTGAATAGCTTTTTTACTACCATTACTTAAAGCATCCCACCAATCAGTTGTTTTGGTTAACTCAACAAAATCAAGCGTTTTTAAGGTAATTTAATAAAGCTATTACTTTGGCATTGTCTTCTGGGATTCTTAAGGTATAATCTTCCATAATACTTGGCTTTAAGATGCTAAATTACTTTTTCGAAATTTGAGGCATCTATGTATAACTCAAAATTTATTAAAACTGCAAATAAAGTCGTAACAAATTTTATTTTGACGCTTTAAAAAAAAATCAAATAGTACGCTTTTGAAACAAAAAAAGGACTTAACTATAACGCAATATAAAAATAAGCTCATCACATTATAAACTCGATAGTCTTAAAATAATTTAAAAAACTCATGAAATTATGTAGTTTTGAAAATTAATTCCTTTAAAAAAAAATAGCACCTAATTATGCAAGACATTATCGATAGATTTATAAGTTACGTTATTATAGATACTCAATCAGACCCAAACAGTACCACAACGCCAAGCACTAAGAAACAATGGCATCTCGCCAACAAACTCGTTGAAGACCTCAAGGCCATAGGCATGGAAGAGGTTAATATTGATGCCCAAGCCTATATCATGGCCACCCTGCCTAGCAATCTGGACTACGAAGTGCCTACCATAGGTTTTATCGCACATTTTGATACCACTCCCGATTTTACGGGTACCGATGTAAAGCCTCAAATTCATAAAAACTACGACGGCAAAGACATTGTTTTAAATAAAGAAAAAAACATTGTATTGTCTCCTAGCTATTTTAAAGATCTACTGCTCTATAAAGGACAAACCCTTATCACCACAGACGGCACTACCCTTTTGGGTGCCGATGATAAAGCGGGTATAACCGAAATTATTGAGGCTATGAAATACCTTATCGAACACCCCGAAATTAAACATGGTAAGATTCGAGTGGGCTTTACTCCAGACGAAGAAATTGGGCGAGGGGCTCATAAATTTGATATTGAAAAATTTAATGCACAATGGGCTTATACCATGGATGGCAGTCAAATAGGCGAATTAGAATACGAAAATTTTAATGCTGCAGGTGCCCTGGTTCATATTAAAGGAAAAATTGTTCATCCTGGTTATGCCAAGGGTAAGATGATAAACAGCATGCATATAGCAACCCAATTTATAAATGGGCTTCCCGAAGATGAAACGCCGGAAAATACCGAAGGCCGTGAAGGTTTTTACCATTTATACGAAATGAAAGGGGAAGTTGATAGTACAACACTTCAATACATTATTAGAGATCACGATAATAAAACCTTTGAGGCTAGAAAACAACATGTTCATCAACTTGCAAAGGTCATAAATAACGATTTAGGTGATACAGCCATTACCGTTGAGATTAAAGACCAATACTACAATATGAGAGAAAAGGTTGAACCTGTTATGCATATTGTAAAAACTGCCGAGGCCGCTATTAAAGAAGCTGGCATTACCCCCATTATAAAACCCATACGCGGCGGCACCGATGGCTCACAACTTAGTTATATGGGCTTACCCTGCCCCAATATTTTTGCCGGTGGCCATAACTTTCACGGGCGTTATGAATACGTTCCTGTAGAGAGTATGCAAAAAGCTATTGAAGTTATTGTGAATATTGCTAAGGCGGTAGCTAAAAACTAACCCAACCTCTCACAAAACACTTTGAGCCAGCCCAAGGCGGGCGACATCTTTGTAAATAAAAAAATCCCTTAGCCATGGCTAAGGGATTTTTTAAACTCTTTTAACTAAAAACCTATTTTGCAGCCTTTAGTTTTTTACTTATTTCCATTGAAATAGCCGAGCGNTCAAATTTTATTTTACCGGCTCCGGTTTCTATTATACAAGTACCGTCGTCNTTAAGCATTAAAATTTTTCCATGCATGCCGCTTTTAGTGACTATNCGATCTCCTTTTTTTAGGGTACTGGCAAAGTTTTTTTCTTGTTTTTGACGCTTCATTTGTGGGCGTATCATAAAGAAATAAAAGACCACAAATATGGCTATAAAGGGAAATAGACTTGAAAAATCTTCCATATATTTAAGAACCTACTTTAAGAGGTGAGGTTGTATTTTTAGGGGTTACAAAAGCTTTAATACGTATTTGCTCTTTTCCGTTTCTGGTGTTAGCCGTAATCGTAACTGTTTTACTTACTTGGTTGGCTCCACTACCATTAAACTTTACTAANAGTTCTCCAGTTTCTCCTGGGGCAATAGCANCTGTAGGTTTTTCTGGNACCGTACATCCACAGCTACTAGTGGCATCAACAATAACCAAAGGCGCATTACCNGTATTNGTAAATTTAAAACGGTGTTGTACCTGGGTTCCTTGAATGATAGTTCCGAAGTCATGCNCGGTTTCTTCAAAGGTAATTACTGGAAATTTAGCAGCCTGNGCATCACGCTCTGCGGCCATTTCAATATTCTCTGTATTTACCTTATCTGATGCATTTTCTTTACAAGATGNAAANATCATTGCTGACATTACAGCAACAAGTAAAATTGATTTTTTCATAATAATTAAATTCTAGATTTTTAAAACGCCACTAAAATACTTATTTTTTTAAACTTAGATAAGTCCGCGGCCAATTTTATTAAGTTTATTATTNGTTTTATAATCTTTTACCAATTTGTCTAAAATCCCATTAATAAACANACTGCTCTTGGGTGTAGAATATTCCTTAGCAATTTCTAAATACTCATTAATAGTCACCTTTATTGGGATAGAAGGAAAATGTTGAAATTCGATGATCCCCATTTTAATAATTATAAGATCCAAGCTCGCAATACGGTCTTGATCCCAATTTGGAGTTCTTCCTACAATCTCTTTAGACAAACTTTCTTCATGTAAAACAACCTTCTTAAAAAGTTGGCTTGCAAAACCAGAATCTTCTTCGTTTTTATACAGGTTTAAAACAATATCTTTATCTATAGTTTTGGGGGTTAAGCCCTTGAGCATTTTAACTATAGAGGTGTTTACNAAAGGATAATCGTCTAGCCAGGTAAGTCTTTTATCTTCCAAATAGTCATACAACTTATCGTTAGGTGCAATAATTTGTTTAAAAAAATCGACAATAAAATTTTTATCTTCGGNAAAGGTACTTTCTGTAGTTGCTAAATAGTTTTTGTATAAATCAGTAGATCGAAGGGCATTAAAAATAATGCTAACATATTCGTTGTCTTCCTTCCAATTGTTTAGTTTTCTTTGATTTATTAAGTTTTCCAGCTTAGTATTATTAGCCAATGCGCTTAATAAAACATTGTTTACAAACTTCATATTAGGCTGAAGATCTTCTTGAGTAGCTAAGTGTTTTTTTTGTGATTTCTCTATAAACTGCTCGGCATGCTGTCTTACATTGATCATTAAATGAAGTAGGAGCAAATAAAGGTCATGCATTTGTTCCATACTGTAGATTAAGAACTTTTCTTGTTTTGCTATATCGGCATCACTACTTTGTTGAAAAGCGTAGATGGATTGCAAAACTTTAACACGAATATGCCTTCTGGTTAACATAATTTATAAGAACATTACTATTTATAATAAATGGGCACAAAAAAGNTTTATGCCTTGNCAAAAATACTCATTTCTATTGATACGCTTATTGCTTTCTGGCATTAATTCTTGCCTGAGCTATTTCAAAAGCAGCCTGATGTGTTGTAATCTGTTTGTTTTCAGCCTTNTCTAANATNTCTAAAGTGGTATTATATATATTTTCGGTCTTTCTGATAACCTCNTCTTTACCATAGTTCTCCAATTCGGCATATACATTTATGATGCCTCCTGCATTAATTAAAAAGTCGGGGGCATAAACGATACCTTTTTCTCTTAGAATAGTACCGTGAACATTTTCATCGGCCAATTGGTTATTTGCAGCGCCTGCAATTACAGAAGCCTTTAGCTGATGGATGGTATCGTTATTNACAGTAGCACCTAAAGCACAAGGCGCATAAATGTCCATGGTTTCAGCATATAAATTATCGCCTTCGTAAATGGTGGCTCCATATTTATCGCGAACCATTTCCATTCGCTCTCTATTGAGGTCAGAAATAAATACTTTAGCACCCTCGTTAGTTAGGTGTTCAACCAAAGCTTCGCCTACATTACCTATACCTTGAACATAAACTATTTTATCTTCTAAAATATCATTCCCGTATTTAAATTTGGCTGCGGCTTTCATTCCCATAAACACACCATAAGCGGTTATGGGCGAGGGGTTTCCAAAACCCCCAAGAGATTCNCTCACTCCGGTTACGTGTGGGGTNACCGAACGCACCAAATCCATGTCTTCAGTAGTCATACCAACGTCTTCGGCAGTAATATAATTACCATTTAAAGAATGTACAAATTCTCCGAAACGTTTCATCAACTCAGGCGTTTTTTGGGTTTTGGCATCTCCTATGATAACGGCTTTACCACCTCCCAAATTAAGACCTGTTATTGCCGANTTATAGGTCATACCTCTAGACAAACGCAATACATCATTTAATGCATGCCATTCGCTTTTATAAGACCACATTCTAGTGCCCCCCAAAGCGGGNCCTAAAACCGTATTGTGTATNCCTATTATTGCTTTTAATCCTGTATCTTTGTCGTTACAAAAAACAATTTGTTCGTGATTATCAAATGATAATTGTCCAAAAACAGGATTGAGTTTTTGCAAATCGGCTTCACTGAGTAATTCTGCGGTCATGAAAAGATTTATTTTTAAGAATTCTTAAAAAGATACTGCAAATGTAGTTGATTAATCAAAAATTCACAATTAAATTGTTGTTAAAATACCGATTTGACAAATTAAAAAAAGCACACCATTCTTCATGAAAGAGCTTAAATACCTGAATTCCTACTTTTTAAAATACAAAGGGCGCTTAATTTTAGGATTATTNATCACGGTTATCGCAAGAGTTTTTGCCTTATTAACCCCNAGATTCATAGGAGACTCTGTAGATATTATAAAAGGNTACTTGACTCATGAACTTAATGATCTAGACGAGGTAAAAAGCATGCTGCTTATCAATATTNTTCTGATTTTAGGCGCCACCATATTAGCAGCCTTCTTTACATTTTTAATGCGTCAGACCTTTATTGTAGTCTCTAGGCATATTGAATTTGACCTTAAAAACGATATTTTTAAGCAATACGAGCGCTTATCGCTTAACTTTTACAAAAACAATCGCACCGGCGACCTCATGAATCGCATTAGTGAAGATGTAGGAAAAGTACGTATGTATGTTGGTCCGGCCATCATGTACAGCGTCACCACAATTACCCTTTTTGTAGTCGTAATANCTTATATGTTTAGCAAGGCTCCNCTACTAACTCTTTATGTTTTAGTGCCTTTACCGGTACTCTCAATAACCATTTATAAATTGAGTGTGGCCATCCATAAACGAAGCACCATAGTTCAACAATACTTATCTAAGCTCACCACGTTTACTCAAGAAGCNTTTAGTGGTATTTCTGTTATTAAAGCCTATGGTATAGAACCTCNAACCCATAGCCAATTTTCAACNTTAGCAAATACAAGTAAAGACAAAAACATTGATCTGGCTAAAGTACAGGCTTTGTTTTTTCCACTNATGATCTTACTTATTGGTTTAAGTAATATTTTAGTGATCTACATAGGTGGAAATCAATATATAAATGGNGAAATTAAAAATTTAGGAACCATNGTNGAGTTTTTGATNTATGTTAATATGTTAACCTGGCCGGTAGCTGTTGTAGGATGGGTTTCATCAATTACGCAACAGGCCAGTGCTTCCCAAAAACGAATCAATGAGTTTTTACTTGAGAAACCCGAAATTAAAAACCATACNCAAACACCCACCAAAGTACAGGGTGAAATTAAATTTAACAAGGTCTCATTTACCTATCCCGACACTCAAATTAAAGCCCTTAAAGAGGTGTCATTTAGTATTAANCCAGGAGAAACACTNGCTATTATAGGCAATACCGGATCGGGAAAATCAACCATACTTGAGCTTCTAAGCAGGCTTTACGATGTAGAAGAAGGTGAAATTCTTATAGATAAAACACCCGTTAAAACCATCAATCTCAACAATCTTAGAGAAGCGATAGGCTATGTACCTCAGGATGCTTTCCTTTTTAGCGATACCATAAAGAGCAATATTATTTTTGGAAGAGAACAGGCCACAGACCAAGAAGTTATTAACGCTGCAAAAAANGCTNATATCCACAAAAGCATCTNNGGNTTTAACAAAGGCTATGAAACTATTTTAGGTGAAAGAGGTCTTACATTAAGTGGAGGGCAAAAACAAAGGGTATCTATAGCTAGGGCAATTATTAAAGACCCTAAAATATTGTTATTTGACGATTGTCTATCTGCTGTTGATACAGAAACCGAAGAAAAAATACTCTCCAGTTTAAGTACTATTTCTAAAAACAAGACCACAATTATTGTAAGTCATAGAATTTCATCTGCTAAAACTGCCAATAAAATTATTGTCTTAGAAGCCGGTCAAATCATTCAGAAAGGGACTCATAATCAACTAATAGAAGCAGAAGGTTATTATAAAAATCTCTATTTTAAACAACTTTCGGAAAAAGAAATTTAATTTTTCGTTGGCTTATTTGATTTTTTTTTAGATTTTTGGATAAACCAATCCGAAAAAAGAGTACCTATGAGAGATCAAAACTTAATGGAAAAAGAAGAAATTTATTCTAAAGTTCTCAGAGCAGGAAGAAGAACATATTTCTTTGATGTAAGATCCACAAAGGCTGGAGACTATTATCTCACAATTACAGAAAGCAAAAAATTTACTAATGATGATGGCTCTTTTCATTATAAGAAACATAAAATCTACCTCTATAAAGAAGATTTTGCNGCTTTTAGAGACAATGTTATTGAAATGATTGATTATATCATTGCCGAAAAAGGCGAAGAAGTCATCAGTGAAANGCATCAAAAAGATTATAAAAAAGAAGAATATAATACGCCAAGCCATTCATCTAAAGAAACCGCCTCCGATACTCAAACGTTCACCGATGTGAATTTTGAAGACATCTAAAACTATAGCAAAACGCCTAAACTCAATAAAGTGGATAGGCGTTTTTTTNACCTCTNATNTCGATAGTAATCGGGAACACGTTACCCAAATACAATAAAATAAACAGATGAAACATTTATTACTTCTTGCAGCAATTTCATTTTCAACCACTATTTTNGCTCAAGATTATAAAGTAGATTTAGATTACTACCTTCCCAAAGGCGTTTCTTACGACCCAAGCATACCAACTCCAAAAAGTGTTATTGGTCACGAAGTAGGTGANTGGCATATTACACATGATAAACTTGCAGAATACATGAAGGCNTTGGCCAAGGCAAGTAATCGTATAAGTATTGAAAATAGAGGCAGCACTTTTGAAGGACGACCACTGCTTTTACTTACCATTACCTCACCTGCCAATCATTCTAAAATAGACCAAATACAAAAAGAGCATATGGCTCTAGTTAAAAAAGGTTCTGAAAAATTAAACACCAANAACATGCCCTTAGTGCTTTACCAAGGGTTTTCAATACACGGTAACGAGCCTAGTGGCTCTAACGCAGCTTTAGCCGCCGCCTACCATCTTGCAGCCGCCCAAGGCTCTGAAATGGACGAATTACTCNACAACACGGTTATTCTTTTTGACCCATCGTATAACCCAGATGGATTACAACGTTTTGCCTACTGGGCAAATATTCATAAAAGCAAAAACATAAACCCCGATCCTAACGATAGAGAATACAGAGAAATATGGCCTGGTGGAAGAACCAACCATTATTGGTTTGACATGAACCGCGACTGGCTTCCTGTACAGCTCCCTGAATCAAGAGCAAGAATAGAGACCTTTCATAACTGGTATCCTAATATCTTAACCGATCATCACGAAATGGGCACTAATTCAAGTTTCTTTTTCCAGCCAGGAATACCCTCGCGTACACATCCATTAACCCCTCAAAAAAACCAAGATCTCACCAAGGCTATTGCTAAATTTCACGCAGCAGCTTTAGATAAGATTGGGAGTTTTTATTATACCGAAGAGAGTTTTGATGATTTTTACTACGGAAAAGG
Source organism: Flavobacteriaceae bacterium (assembly GCA_016765375.1). GTDB lineage: Bacteria > Bacteroidota > Bacteroidia > Flavobacteriales > Flavobacteriaceae > NORP215. The sequence continues at coordinate 8,378 of JAESQB010000166.1, forward strand.
CTCAACGTTTCCAGATGTAAACGGAAGCATTGGTATTTTATTTGAACAAGGATCTTCTAGAGGACATGCTCANGAAAGCGACAATGGCATTATCACATTTCCTTTTACCGTTCGCAATCAATTTACGGCAGCACTTTCTACCCTAGAGGCCGCTAAAAAAACCCGCATAGAACTTTTAAACTACCAACGTAGTTTTTTTCAAAACGCCAGAAAAGAAAGTGCTAAAGCAGGCGCTATTGTATTTGGTAATGAAAAAGATGCCGCAAAAACATATCATTTAGCAGAAATTTTAAAACGTCATAAAATTAAATTTCACGAAGTGAAAAACGATTTCACAATTAAAAACAAACGCTTTAAAAAAGGGTACAGTTTTATTATCCCTAATCAACAAAGACAACACCGTTTAATTAGAGCCATGTTTGAAAAACGCACCACCTTTAAAGACAGCTTGTTCTATGACATATCTGCATGGACCTTTCCTCTTGCTTTTGATTTGGATTATGATGAAAATGTTTCTCAAAGTCATATTGGTGCCCAAGTCAATGATTTGCAAATGCCTGAAGGAAACTTAAGCGGTTCAAGCAACTACGCTTACCTCATGGAATGGCATGAATACTATAGTCCTAAAGCATTAAATACAATTTTAGAAAAAGGACTTAGAACAAAAGTAGGGATGAAACCATTTTCGCTTCAAGGAAAAAAATACGATTATGGCACNATTCTTATTCCAGTTCAGAATCAAAAACTAAATAAAACAGATTTAGCTCAGTTCTTAAAACAAGTTGCTAAAGATGCACATGTAAATATTACAGGAGTTTCTACCGGATTAACCCAAGGTATTGATTTGGGCAGCAATCAATTTAGAGCGGTTAAAAAACAACAAGTGGCTATACTAATTGGCGATGGCATNAATTCATCTGACGCTGGTGAAATTTGGCACTTGTTTGACCAACGCTATGANATGAAAATCACAAAGCTAGATACTCGTAATTTTAGCCNTACCAATTTAAGTAGATATACTGACATAATCATTCCGAGTACTNGGGNCAATGGAGTCTTAGATAAAAAGGATGCNCANAAANTAAAAACCTGGGTAGAAAATGGAGGCACACTTATTGCTTATAAAAATTCAGGCAAATGGCTCTCTAGCAATAAACTGATGGAAATAAGCTTTAAAAAAGTTAAAGACACTGCCAAAAACATAAGCTTTGAACAACGTAGCAATTACAATGGTGCTAAGGTTATAGGCGGAGCTATTTTTCAAACAAAAATAGATCGATCACACCCTATAGCATTTGGATATAAAAATACCAGTTTATCTTTTTTTAGAAATTCTACACTCTTTGTAGAGCCTGACAAAAATAGCTATAACAATCCCATACAATATACTGCCAACCCACTTTTAAGTGGTTATATTTCTAAATCTAATTTAAAGCAGCTGGCTAATACGGTTCCCTTTAAAAAGAAAAGCCATGAAAAAGGCAGGGTCATCTATTTTACCGATAACACCAATTTTAGAGCCTTTTGGTATGGCACTAATAAATTATTAATGAATGCCATTTTCTTTGGCAACACTATGTAGTAATTAACATCTTTTTTAACAAATTTATTAATTTTTTACCTTTTTACATTATATTCCTTAAGATATTTTCAATTATTTTATAAATAAAGAACCCCTAACATATAAAAAAATGCTAGGGGTTAGGAGGTTAGTTAAAAAAAATGTTAATTACTACATGGTGTTGCCAAAGAAAATGGCATTCATTAATAATTTATTAGTGCCA
>JAESQB010000167.1 GCA_016765375.1 Flavobacteriaceae bacterium
TTCTGAAACCACTCATGATAATATGGACATTTGCCTGTTATCATCGGCACTTAACATGCCCAAATATAAAGCAGCTATAGAAGCTTATTATAACAAAATTGCCAAAGATGACAGTTTGCCGGCACTAAATACCGCCTTTGCAAAGGAAGGTGCATATATTTATATTCCGAAGCACCAAGAGGTTGAAAAGCCGATAGAGATTATAAATTTTTCAACAGGAAACGAAGAGGCCATTCTCTTACAGCCAAGAAATTTAATTATTGTTGGCGAAAATGCTCATGTTCAGATTATTGAACGGCATCAAAGCCTTAAGGAAGAAGAAGTGTTCACCAATTCGGTAACCGAAATATTTGTTGAAAAAAGAGCCTATGTCGATTATTATAAAATTCAAAACGACAAGAAAAAGTCTTCTTTAATAGACAATACCTATNTTTTACAAGAACAAGAATCNAACTGTAANGNNCANACCTTTTCNTTTGGAGGGAAACTNCTCAGGAATAACCTCGAATTCTANCAAAAAGGNGANCATTGTGAATCTACNCTNAAAGGGATTNCNCTTATTGAGGATAAACAACATGTAGACCACAATACNCTTGTTCNTCATNTCGCNCCAAATTGNGAAAGCNATCAGGATTATAAAGGTATTTTNGCAGATCAATCAACCGGNGTTTTTAANGGAANANTNNTNGTTGAAAAAGAAGCTCAAAAAACCAACGCCTTTCAGCAAAACAATAATATTTTAATTAGCGATAAGGCNACCATAAATGCCAAACCNCAATTAGAGATTTTTGCCGACGATGTAAAATGNAGCCACGGCTGTACCATTGGNCAATTAAATGATGAGGCCTTGTTTTATATGCGGTCTAGGGGTATTGGCAAGAAAGAGGCCAAGGCGCTACTCATGTATGCCTTTACCAACGACGTTTTAGAAAGTGTAAAAATACCTAAGCTTAAAGCGAGAATAAACCGCCTTATTGCTAACAAAATAGGTGTGTCCTTAGGTTTTGATCTGTAAAAATTAATGCGGTTTTATTAAAAACCTCTTATTTCTTTTTGTTTGCCTTTTTAATATATTTTTCCAAGGCCATGGTCATGGAAGGTGNTTCNGGAGTAGGNGCTTGAATNTCCACNCGCAGTCCNCTATCGGTAGCAGCTTTTACTGTGGTATTTCCAAAAACAGCTATACGGGTATCGTTTTGTTCAAAATCTGGAAAATTTTGCAATAGTGATTTTATACCACTAGGACTAAAGAACACCAAAATATCATAATACACATCTCTAAGATCCGAAAGGTCNCTTACNACGGTTTTATAAAACGTAGCTTGTTTCCATGTCAAGTTTAAGTCGTCNAATATGCTAGGCACTAAAGACTTAAGTTTGTCGGANGAAGGNAGTAAGAAGGTTTCGTTTTTGTGCTTTTTAATTAAAGGTGAGAGCTCGGCAAAGGTCCTTTTGCCAACATATATTTTTCGTTTTCTATAAACAACATATTTTTGTAGGTAATAGGCAACCGCTTCCGATTGACAAAAATATTTCATAGAATCGGGTACTTTAAAACGCATTTCGTCTGCAATTCTAAAGAAATGATCTACCGCATTTCTACTGGTGAGTATGATGGCTGTATATTCGCCAAGATCTATTTTTTGAGAACGAACCTCTTTACCAGAGACTCCTTCAACATGAATAAAAGATCTAAAATCAATCTTCACTTTNTGCTTATTGATAAGTTCAAAATATGGAGAGTTTTCTAGGCTGGGTTCGGGTTGTGAGACCAAAATAGTTTTCACTTTCATTTCTTCTTCGTTATTAAGTTTAGCTTTCAACTATCTTATACAGTAGATAATAAGGCGAAATTTCGAGTGCGCAAAGATACAAAATAAAATAAAATAAATGTCTTGCAATTATCTTTTTATGCTTCAAATATATCATTAAAACAATAAAAGTGTTTAGTGAAATAAAAACAACAGCAAAACTTTTGAGTAAAATGGCACTTCTNGGGAAAGAATAAAAACAAAGGGCNCAAAAAAATAAAATNATTAANGACAANANGTTTCGGTAACTAAGNTTNTAAAACAAATANGTGTCAATAAGGTTTTCTATATTAAAAATGTGTGAAATTATTNTTTCGATAAAATATTTTATAAGTACAAACCCTGTGAAAAAGGCAAATATCTGAAAAAACAAATCTTTCCCTTCCTCGTAATTCTCAGTAAAAACAGCCTGTAGGTACAAGTAAATAAACAATGAAACAGAAATNGCCTGAACNCCGAACAAAACAATATTAAAGGTTGTTNCTNTTTTATGTTTCTTGCCTTGAAAAGCAAAAAATTTAAACGAAAAAAGCAGGGTTATAAANTCATTAAACCGCTTTTTATGTTTTATTTTTAAATAGGACAATAGCAACATGCAGATAAGAAAGGCCAGTGAAACCCAATCTGTGCTTATTTTATCTAAAGGTAATTGCTCCATAAGTTTAAAAAAGCAAATTTAGTGTAAATTAAANNCNCTTTTANGCTTCTNTAAAATACTTTTTAAANCCTATGTTTAAGAACNCATTTAAACTTTTTTTATTTAGGCGTCCCGCACGTGCGGGAAGGCGCTTGTTCTTTATTGAANGNTTTCTTGAGCTGCATNGTCCCGCATCCCNATCCCGACAACTATCGGGACGGGATAACTTGTCCCGCCCATGCGGGAGGCTCTGTGGGAGTNCAATAAAAANACNNAAAGAAGGGATAAATTGGNNATTTTGCAGACAATCATAAAAAGTTTAAATGANTTCTAAANATAAAAAGTTATTTTTGCNCTGTGATTCCAAATAAAAAANNGAGGTCTGAGGCTTTAGTTATCATACCTACATATAACGAAATTGAAAATATAGGGNCTATTCTTAAGAAAATATTTGCCTTAAAACTCAATTTTCACGTTTTAGTAGTAGATGACAACTCGCCTGATGGCACTAGCGATAAGGTTAAGAAACTTCAAATAAAATNCCCAAAAAAACTTTTTCTTCTTCAAAGAGAAAAAAAGCAAGGCTTGGGTACGGCATATATTAGTGGCTTTAAATGGGCTCTGGAGAAACCATATAAATATATTTTTGAAATGGATGCCGATTTTTCGCACAAGCCTAAAGANTTAAAACGNCTTTATAAAGCTTGTGCTGTGGAAGGTTATGATTTGTCANTAGGCTCTCGCTANGTGAGCGGGGTNAATGTNGTGAATTGGCCNATGAGCAGGGTGCTGCTTTCCTGGGGTGCTTCTTGGTATGTGCGNCTTATTACCCGCATGAAAATATACGACACCACNGCGGGTTTTATATGTTATAAGAGNCGGGTTTTAGAAACTATAAACCTAGACAAGATTCANTTTTTAGGCTATGCCTTTCAGATAGAAATGAAATTTAAAGCCCACCNAAATAAATTTAAAATAAAGGANGTTCCTGTTGTTTTTGTCGACAGAAAACGAGGAGAGTCCAAGATGAGCGGCGGCATTATATTTGAGGCAGTATTTGGAGTNATATCAATGAAATTAAAAAGTTTATTTAACAACTAGAAATGAGACATATNTTAATAAAAAATGCCAAAGTGGTTAATCANGGAAANATTTTAAAACGGGATGTTTTAATTGAGGACGATTGTATTAAAACCATAGGCGAAAACATTTTNCCGGAATCTAAANACANCAAACTCATTNATGCCGAAGGNAAATANTTAATCCCGGGNNTTATTGATGANCAGGTGCATTTTAGAGAGCCCGGTCTCACCCATAAAGCNAATATCGAAACCGANTCGAAGGCNGCNATAGCNGGAGGNATTACCTCTTTTATAGAAATGCCNAANACCNTNCCNCAAGCNACNACCNTAGAAAAGNTNGAAGANAANTTTGAGATTGCNCGGCAANGNTCCTGGGCTAATTATTCGTTTATGTTTGGTGGCACCAACGATAATCTGGATGAAATAATAAAGGTTGACCCAAAGAAAGTGGCCGGCCTAAAATTGTTTTTAGGCTCATCTACGGGCGACATGCTGGTTGACAACCCAGAAGTTTTAGAAGAAATTTTCTCAAAAACATCACTTTTAATTGCTGTGCATTGTGAGGACGAACAAACGGTTAGAGAGAATTTAGCCCAATACAGGGCTCAATATGGTGATGATATCCCCATGGAATGCCACCCAAAAATACGAAGCGAAGAGGCCTGTTATCTGTCGTCATCCCGAGCGATTGAATTGGCAAAGAAAACCGGAGCTCGACTTCATGTTTTTCATTTGTCCACAGCC
>JAESQB010000168.1 GCA_016765375.1 Flavobacteriaceae bacterium
GGGTTTTGGGTCTTAGGTCTTAGGTGTTGGGTCTTTGATTATGAATGATGAATTATGGGTTATGAATTATGAGTTATGTACTTAATAATCAATAATCAATACTCAGTACTCAACACTCAATACTCAATACTAAATAGAAAACTATGCCTGGATTTGAATTGTTTGGTAAGGAAGAGCGTTTAGAAGTAAACGATGTTTTAGAAAGTGGCGTTTTGATGCGTTATGGTTTTGATGCCCAGCGCAATGGCCATTGGAAAGCTAAAACATTCGAAAAAGCTTTTGCCAAGCGCATGCAAAGTGACCATTGTACCTTAGTTTCTAGTGGAACTTCGGCCTTATCAATTGCTTTAGCTACAGCTGGCATTGGTGCAGGTGACGAGGTTATTATGCCTGTTTTTACCTTTGTAGCTAGTTTTGAAGCCATTTTGGCTGTTGGTGCCATTCCCGTATTGGTTGATATTGATCGCAGTCTCACCTTAGACCCTCATGCCGTAAAGCAGGCCATTACCCCTAAAACCAAATGCATAATGCCGGTGCATATGTGTGGTTCGATGGCTAATTTAAAAGCTTTAAAAACCATTTGTGAAACCCATAAATTAATTCTTTTAGAAGATGCTTGCCAGGCTTTAGGTGGGTTTTATGATGGGAAACCTTTAGGCAGCTATGGCGATTTGGGTTGTTTTTCTTTTGATTATGTAAAAACCATTACCTGTGGTGAGGGTGGTGCTATTATTACCAATAATAATACCTATGCCAAACATGCAGGTCAATATCAAGATCACGGCCATGACCATATAGGGCAGGATAGGGGGGCAGAATCCCATCCGCATTTGGGTTATAATTTTAGGATTTCTGAACTTAATGCTGCGGTAGGCGTCGCACAACTCAGAAAATTAGACCAGATACTCAGCCTTCAAAAGCGTAATTATAGCATATTGCGTAAGGCACTTTTGGATATTAATGGTTTGACATTTAGAGAAGTACCCGAATCTGGTATAGAAAATTATTCCTTTTTAAGTTTTTTATTGCCTTCTGAAGAACTCACAAGAAAAGCCCATGAGGCTTTGTCTAAAAACGGCATTGATGCTTGTTTTTATTGGTATGATAATAAATGGCATTATATACGCGGCTGGGAACATTTAAAGAATTTAAAATCTCTAGGATCCTTATCAAGTGCTATTAAAAATAAATTACTAGAACTTAATACTGCCGATTTTTCTAAAAGTGATGCTATAATGAGCTGCACACTTTCTGCCTTAATAAAGGTTGGCTGGAGCGAAGAAGAAATGCAAATTCGCGCTAATAAAATGAGATCTACGCTATTAAATATTATCTAATGTAAATTTGGATATCGTTGAGAGACTTTTAAAAATTAACGTATTCTGTAATTTCTAAACCGTAGCCAATTATACCCACCCGCTTGGCATGTATTTCACTGTTAGAGATCAATTTTATTTTATGAATGTTTAGATCGTGAAGAATTTGTGCGCCAATACCAAAATCTTTGTCATCCATTTTTACACGAGGTGCCTTAGTGACTTCGTCCTCTTTTTGCCCTTCTTTTAATGTTTTAAGACGGTTTAATAAATTAAGCGATTGGCTTTGTTGATTTATAAAAACCATGACTCCTTTGCCTTCGGTGTTTATAACCTTAAACATATCGTCTAATTTTTTATCTGAATTACCGGTTAGCGTGCCCAATATATCATTGTTAACCAAAGTAGCGTTTATCCTCACCAATACGGGCTCATTACTTTGCCAGTTGCCCTTAGTTAATGCAATATGAATTTGATTGTTTGTGGTTTGCTTATAAGCACGTAATCTATAGGCTCCAAATCGGGTATTAATCTCAAAATCTTCTTTTTTCTCTATAAGCGAATCGTGTTTCATGCGATAAGCTACCAGGTCTTCTATAGAAATGAGTTTTAGATCAAGGTTTTTAGCCACGTTTATCAATTGTGGTAATCGTGCCATAGTACCGTCTTGGTTGAGAATCTCAACCAAAATACCTGCAGGTTTAAAGCCTGCTAATCGCGCTAGGTCTACTGCGGCTTCAGTATGTCCGGTACGTCTTAAAACACCTCCATTCCTAGCTCTTAAGGGAAAAATATGTCCAGGTCTTCCTAGATCAAAGGCTTTGGTATTGTCATCAACAAGAGCTTTTATAGTTTTAGCCCTATCGTGAGTAGAAATTCCGGTAGTACAGCCATGACCAATTAAATCAACAGAAACCGTAAATTGGGTATGGTGAAGCACGGTATTGTTTTTTACCATCATCTCTAGATCAAGAACTTCACAGCGATCTTCAGTGAGAGGGGCACATATCAAACCCCGGCCATGTGTGGCCATGAAATTAATCATTTCGGGAGTTACTTTTTCTGCTGCGGCAATAAAATCACCTTCATTTTCCCTATTTTCATCATCTACAACAATCACTATTTTTCCATTTTTTATATCGGCAATAGCCTCTTCAATGGTATTAAGCTGTATGTCNTCTGTAAGTGCCTTAAGCATTATTTTTGTTTTATCATTATTCCCATGCAAAGGTATTGAAACTAATNCTGTTCTTTATTTATTATTAAAAAATTTCCGAAAAGGTTTTGTTATGGTTTCTATAAAACTGCTCATATCAAAAATACCTTGATCGGTAGTGGCTCTATAGGTAAGCCAGAATCCTAGAGGTAACATAATTAGTGTTGAGAACCAACTGGCTATAAAAGGCGATAAGGAACCGTCTTCAGCACNGTTNTTTGCGAAAATTCCTATAAAATGGTACAGTAGAAAAAGAATTATTGCGACAATCATGGGCAAACCTAGACCTCCTTTTCTAATTATGGCTCCTAGTGGGGCACCCACAAAAAAGAGNATAATACANGCTATNGCTAAAGCATATTTATCGTTTAATGCCATTTCGTATTTATAAATTCGTCGTTTTTCGTTAAAAAATTCGGNTCGTTTAGCATTTATAAGTTGTAATGTNCCTTTAACATTATTACTCGCGCTGGTGAGTATTCTGGTAATGTTNTGGCTTTTATATAGCGTCAATACATTTCCTTTTTCAACAGTTGTTGTTTTTGTAGTATCTTGAAAATAGTTGGTTTTAAATTCTTTAAAGCCGCTTCTTAGGTACATATTTTCATTAAAGACCCTTACTTTTTCGTTATACTTTATTGAAAAAGTGTCAATCTTNGGCTTTAACTCTCTGACGTTGTACATCTTGTGATTAGAGAGGTTTTGTTCTTCATTCAAGTCTACATTATTAAATTTGCTTAAATCCATATTGATGATATACTCCTCAAAATAAGTTTTAATAAAGGGGCGTTTTCGACGTTCTTTAAATGTTTTTTTTATAATATCCTCATAATAATTCCCATTATTTAAAACCAATGAAAGTAAGTTAGAGCCTTCTTTGCCAATTAANTCNCCATTATCAGCAATAATAACGGTTCTGTTTTCTATACTGTTTGGGCTTTTTTTATGAATGATAATATCTTTTANAAATTGACCCCTGNCNCCAGTTTTCTTACCGACTTTAATATTAAAATCATCTCCAATCTGACTGAATTGACCTTCGGCAATAACCATAGCTGGTTTTAGTTGGGCCATGTTTTTTCTAAGGTTAAGAAATTTATATTCAGAAGTAGGGATGACGTTGTTTGNAAAAAAAAAGGTTATAATNGCTATCAGAACTATAAANAAAGTTAAGCTTCGCATGGCTCTTTGTAATGAGATNCCGTTAGCCTTCATGGCTGCNAANTCATAATTTTCTGAAAACTTTCCAAAAACCATAAGTGAGGACACTAAAATGGTGAGCGGCAATACCAATGGAATGAGCTTGGGTGTGAAGTATAGAAGAAATTTAAAGATCACCATCAAGTCCAGATCCTTGCCTGCCAATTCTTTAATGTACAACCAAACGGTTTGCAATACAAAAATAAACATCAAGATGATGAAAACACTAAAAAATGTTTTTAAATAACTGCTGAGTATGTAACGGTCTAATATTTTCAAAATTTAAAACCGTTTATCTATATAATAGCCCTCGTATTTTGATTTGTCGAACACAAAAAGTGATTTTGCTAAGTGTTGGTTTGTTTTAAATCGGTTTATGGTAGTGGTGTATTTGGTTCCTTTATTGTCGGTTTGTATGAGTTTAAAAATATGCTTTGTTTGCGTGTCAATGCCTAATAAAATGTCTTTAATTTCGGCATCAGAATTTATGGGATGTAGTTTAATATATTGTATTTNTCTTCCTTNTATNTTTTGTAGAATGTCCCATTGGTAGGTGTATCCTTTTTCATAGAAGGTAAGCATTTTTGAAGGTAAAATTTCATTTTCGGTTTTACCTGAAGGTTTTGTGATAATAATGTCTTCATCTTCAGGGCTTATGATATGAAGTGTTTCGCCATCAAATAAGCGTTCCTGACCAAACAAACTCAAGATNTATTTTTCGCCTTNNATNGTAGCTTCTCCTCTTACGGCTTCTTTAACGCCGGTTTCAGAATTGCTGAGGGAGGTTTTAAAATTAATTTGAATATTGTCATATGCCCGCACTTTTTTAGAAACTTCATCGAGAAGTTTTTTTGCCTTGGGAGAATTTTGTGCCTGCAGGCCAAAACCTAAAAAAAGTAGTGTTATATATAGTGCTATTTGTTTCATTATTGTGTTTTGTTATTTTTTAATTTCGTTGTCTAATAAATGTTTGAGTGCTTCAAGGCTAGGGACTAAAATTTGACGGGCTTTGCTGCCTTCAAAAGGACCCACTATTCCTGCGGCTTCCAGTTGGTCTATGAGCCTTCCTGCTCTATTATAACCTAATTTAAGTTTGCGTTGTAATAAAGACGTAGAACCCTGTTGGGCAATTACCANTACCTCAGCGGCTTCTCTAAAGAGNTTATCACGCTCGTCTATGCTAATATCAAGATTTGTGCCGCTTTCTTCACCAGAATATTCTGGNAGAAGGTAAGCGTNTGGATAAGCGCGTTGTCCTCCTATATANGANGTTATGGCTTCTACCTCTGGAGTATCAACGAAGGCACATTGTATGCGTACCAAATCGTTGCCTTGGGTAAAAAGCATATCNCCTCTACCTATTAATTGGTCGGCGCCTGGGCTGTCTAAAATGGTTCGGCTATCAATTTTTGAAGTGACTCTAAAAGCCGCTCTTGATGGGAAATTGGCTTTTATGATACCGGTTATCACATTTACTGAAGGCCGTTGAGTTGCAATAATTAAATGTATGCCAATGGCTCGAGCCAATTGAGCTAAACGTGCAATAGGCGTTTCTACTTCCTTGCCTGCCGTCATGATGAGATCGGCAAATTCATCAATTACCAAAACAATATAGGGTAAAAAATGATGGCCTTCATTGGGGTTTAATTTTCGGGCTTTAAACTTGGTATTGTATTCTTTAATATTTCGACAGAACCCATTTTTTAACATCTCATATCGATTGTCCATTTCGATACATAAAGAATTTAATGTATTGATAACCTTTGTATTGTCAGTTATTATGGCTTCTTCAGAATCGGGGAGTTTGGCCAAATAGTGCCGCTCTATTTTATTAAACAGTGTAAGTTCAACTTTTTTAGGATCGACGAGAACAAATTTTATTTCGGCGGGATGTTTTTTATAGATAAGCGAGGTTAAAATGGCATTTAATCCAACCGATTTTCCTTGTCCTGTAGCACCTGCCATGAGCAAGTGTGGCATTTTAGCCAAATCGGCTACATAAGTTTCATTCGAGATGGTCTTACCAAATGCAATGGGAAGTTCCATTTCGGCTTTTTGAAATTTTTGAGAGGCAATTACAGAACGCATAGAAACTATGCGGGGTTCCCTGTTTGGTACTTCTATACCTATAGTGCCTTTTCCAGGAATAGGAGCAATGATCCTAATACCTAAAGCCGCTAACGATAAGGCAATATCATCTTCAAGACTTTTAATTTTAGAAATGCGAATGCCCGCTTCAGGTATAATTTCATACAAGGTAACGGTAGGGCCGATGGTGGCTTTTATTTGTGCGATACCTATTTTGTAATTTCTTAGCGTTTCTACAATACGGTTCTTATTACCTTCAAGCTCTTCTTGATTTATGGTTATACTACCACCTGCATCATAATCTTTAAGCAAATTAATGGTTGGGAACTTATAATTGCTTAACTCAAGCGTAGGGTCAAATTCTCCATAATCTTTAACCAGCCTATCGCTTAAATTTTCTACGACCTCTTTTTCTTCAGCAATTTTTTCAACCTCCATAACCAGTTGTTGTTCAGAATCCTCATTAGGGTTTTTACTGAATACCTTTTCAGGTTGAGCTGCAGTCTTTCCTGCAACATCTAATCGATATTATTTGTAGTAGTCTCAAAAATAGGAGAGGTTGTTGGAGGCGTTGACGTTGCTG
>JAESQB010000169.1 GCA_016765375.1 Flavobacteriaceae bacterium
CTCTGTTCCTGTAGATGGTATTTTTAGCCGAATTACCGTTAAAAGACTTCAAGACTTTCAGAAAAAAAACAAGCTATTTCCTTCAGGAGAAATTGATAAAAAAACGCTGAAAGCGCTTTTAAATTAAGAATATTGTCGTGAAATTTACAAAATAGCTACCAGCCTGCATCCCTGGTCTATGGCGCGTTTGGCATCTAATTCTATTGCCTTATCTGCACCGCCTATTATATGCACATTTAAGCCTTTAGCTTTAAGGGGGTCTAATAAATCTTTAAATGGTAATTGTCCAGCGCAAATAATAATATTATCTACTTTTAAAAGTTTGTCTTCATTAAGGTGCCTATAATGAAGTCCTTTATTATCTATTTTTAAATATTGAACCTCTTCTATAAAATGCACCTGTTTTTTTTGCAATGTTTTACGGTGAATCCATCCAGTGGTTTTCCCCAATCCTTCCCCAAACTTGCCTTTACTACGTTTGAGCATATATATGGTTCGAGGTGAAGCTAAAGATTTTGGTTGTTTTGCCATTAAACCGCCTCTACCACTAAGACTTTTATCAATACCCCATTCTTCTAACCAATTGTTAATATTTGTAGCCGAAGAAACACCTTCCTGAGCTAAATATTCGGCAACATCATAACCTATTCCTCCGCCGCCAATTATGGCTACACGTTTTCCTACTATTTTTTTGTGTTTTAAAACATCAATATACGACAGCACTTTTACATGGTTAATACCTTCAATATTAGGTTTTCTTGGCAAAACTCCGGCGGCTAATATGACCTCCTGAAAACCGCCTTTCAAAATGGTTTCACTAGTGACTCTAGTGTTTAGCTTTAAATTTATTTTATGCAATTTTATTTGCTTTGTAAAATACCTAATAGTTTCACTAAACTCTTCTTTTCCAGGAATGTCCTTAGCCATATTAAACTGGCCGCCAATTTTATTATCAGCCTCAAATAAGGTCACCTTATGCCCCCGCTGTGCAGCCACCACTGCCGAAGCTAAACCGGCAGGTCCGGCTCCTATCACTGCAATTTTTTTAGGTTTTAAAGTTGGTATATAATTTAATTCGGTTTCATGACAAGCCCGAGGATTCACCAAACAACTGGCCAACTTATTATTAAAAATATGATCTAAACATGCCTGATTACATGCAATACAGGTATTTATTTCATCGTCTTTCTCTTGTGCGGCTTTATTTACCCAATCGGAATCTGCTAAAAAGGGTCTGGCCATAGATATCATGTGGGCATGACCTTGAGCTAAAACGCGCTCAGCAGTTTCAGGCATATTAATTCTGTTTGAGGTTATTAAAGGAATGTTTACCTCATTGTACATTTTTTTAGTCACCCAGGTAAAAGCCGCTCTAGGCACCGAAGTTGCAATGGTAGGAATCCTAGCCTCATGCCATCCTATTCCTGTATTTATCATGGTNGATCCAGCCTCCTCTACAGCTTTGGCTAATTGTACTACTTCTTGCCAACTACTGCCTTTCTCTATCAAATCAATCATAGACAGTCTGTAAATAATGATAAAGTTATTACCTACAGCTTCTCTAATTTTTCTTATAATTTGAACAGGTAATTTCATCCTGTTTTTATAACTGCCTCCCCATTTATCCAAACGTTTATTGGTGTGTTTTACAATAAACTGATTGATCAAATAGCCCTCAGAACCCATAATTTCTACACCATCATAGCCTGCCGCTTGGGCTAACTTTGCAGTATTTACAAAGTTTTTGATAATATGTTTAATGCCTGAAGAATTTAATTTAAAAGGCTTGAAAGGACTTATGGGTGATTTTATAGCCGATGGCGCTACATTNAAAGGGTGATAACCANAACGTCCTGAATGAAGTATTTGCAAGCAAATTTTTCCATCATGCTTATGTACTGCCTCGGTTACAAGTTTGTGTTTTTTTACTTGGTAACGGTTACTTAATCGAGAAGAAAAAGGTGCCAACCACCCTGAAATACTTGGCGATATACCTCCGGTTACTATTAAGGCTACGCCTCCTTTAGCACGTTCGGCATAAAAAACAGCGAGTTTCTCATAACCATTTTTTTCTTCTTCTAAACCAGTATGCATAGAGCCCATAAGGACTCTATTTTTAAGGGTAGTAAATCCTAAATCTAAAGGTTTAAAGAGGTTTGTATACTTCATACTTATACCAAAGTTTACTATAATATAAATATAAGGCCTTTATCTGCTCTGTAGAAGTAAAAAGCTCGAAAAAAATTAAAAAACCAAGTTTGGNAACTGATTCTAAATAATTGAATTAATTATACTCTTCCTTTAAGCGCATTAAAAACCCAAGCTATAGCAAAAAAACCTATGCCAACTGCCCCAAAGCCATAACCGGCAATTTCATCATACCTAAATGCGCCAAGAGCCATTAATGCAAGCCCTACTATAATCATTATTGTGGTAGCCCATGCAAGGACTGTATTTTTATTCATTGCCATAAATTTATTTTTTAAAATGCTTTTAAACAAGCAAGAATATTTGTTATTGCTTTGCTTAAAATAACATCGCAAATATCGTAATTTTTAAACATGTTCTAAAAATAATACTACGGCTTTACTTAATTTAGACTCTAAAGCTTTATCAACAATTTGGTTATCAGAGAAGTGCTGATCAAAAAAAGGTAAAGAAAACTCGGAAACTATATTGCCACCCATGTATGAAAAACGCGATTTGGCCATTCCTAAGACTGAGCTACCTCCCCTGCCTCCCGGCGAAGTTGCCATTAATAACATGGGAATGTTTTTCCACAATTTTCCATCTATCCGAGACATCCAATCAAAAACATTTTTAAAAGCCGTGGTATAAGCGCCATTGTGCTCGGCAAGTGACAACACAATACCATTAGCACTTTGTATATGCTNTAANAATTGATGTGCAGCAGAGGGTATCCCTTTTTCTTCCTCTTCATCAATACCATATATAGGCATAGGAAAATCATTTAAGTCAAGNACCTCAACCTCAACATTGGTTAATTTATTAGCNGTATAAACCNNTAAAGTTTTATTGATAGACAATTTATTATTACTNCCTGCAAAGGCTATTANTCTTTTNNTCATTTTAAAATATTATTAGGACTCAAATGTTNTCGGNACTNTCAAAATNNATNGTTNAACACNAANTATTNAAAAANATGGTGTCAAATGTANGACACAAAAATTAATTATCAAGAGATAAAAATAGAAATAANNTCAGGTATTAATTATACTTATCCTNATATAAATATTNATCTTTTGTAACTTAGTCCGATAAAAATAAAGGCATGNATATAAGCTTCAATAAAAACGAAGACCACAATAAATTACTACTTTCAGATTTGAGAAAGCGTTTNATAAAAATAAACCTTGGCGGAGGAAAAAAACGCATAGAAAAACACCATGCCAAAGGAAAGATGACCGCCAGAGAGCGGATTGATTATTTATTAGACAATAAGACAAAAGCCATTGAAATTGGCGCCTTTGCTGGTGANAATATGTATAAAGANCATGGAGGNTGNCCCTCNGCAGGCGTGGTCGTAAAAATGGGTTATGTAAAAGGAAGGCTGTGTTTGGTAGTTGCAAACGATGCAACTGTAAAAGCCGGAGCCTGGTTTCCAATAACCGCCAAGAAGAATCTTAGGGCTCAAGAAATTGCCATGGAAAACAGGCTGCCTATTATTTATTTGGTGGATAGTGCCGGGGTGTTTTTACCTATGCAAGATGAAATTTTTCCAGACAAAGAACATTTTGGTAGAATTTTTAGAAACAATGCCCAAATGAGCAGTATGGGAATCACACAAATTTCTGCCGTGATGGGAAGTTGTGTAGCAGGTGGTGCCTATTTACCTATAATGAGTGACGAGGCTTTAATTGTTGATAAAACTGGAAGTATTTTTCTGGCAGGCAGTTATTTGGTAAAAGCTGCCATAGGTGAATCTATAGATAATGAAAGTCTTGGTGGTGCTACTACCCATTGTGAAATAAGTGGCGTAACCGATTATAAAGCTCTGGATGATAAAGATGCCTTAGACAAAATAAAAAACATAATCGATAAAATTGGAGATTATACCCCAGCTGGTTTTAACCGAATTAAACCTTTAAGTCCGAAGGAAAACCCAGAGGAAATATTTGGGATTTTACCACAAAAGCGGAATGAACAGTACGATATGATGGAAATCATCAATCGTTTTATAGATGACGGAAACTCTTTTGAAGAATACAAAGCAGGTTATGGCAAAACCCTAATTACAGGTTATGCACGAATAGATGGTTGGGCTGTGGGTATTGTTGCGAACCAGCGCAAACTGGTTAAGAACAAAAAAGGTGAAATGCAGTTTGGCGGTGTCATTTATTCAGATTCTGCCGATAAGGCTACCCGTTTTATTGCCAATTGCAATCAGAAAAAAATTCCTTTAGTTTTTTTACAGGATGTAACCGGTTTTATGGTAGGTAGTAAAAGTGAACACGGCGGTATAATTAAAGATGGTGCAAAAATGGTAAGTGCCGTAAGCAATAGTGTTGTCCCTAAATTCACTATAATTATTGGCAATTCATACGGTGCTGGCAACTATGCCATGTGTGGTAAGGCCTATGATCCCAGACTTATTATTTCTTGGCCAAGTGCCGAATTGGCTGTGATGAGCGGTAATAGTGCCGCCAAGGTATTGCTTCAAATTGAAACGGCATCCTTAAAGAAACAAGGCAAAACCATTAGTTCGGAAATGGAAAAAGAGCTGTTTGATAAAATTAAAAATCGATACGATAACCAAACATCACCCTATTACGCAGCTTCCAAATTGTGGGTTGATGCGGTAATAAACCCCTTGGATACACGAAAATGGATTTCGATGGGTATAGAAGCCGCCAATCATGCACCTATAGAAAAAACATTTAATTTAGGTGTTANTCAAACTTAGAAGTGTTTTCTAGCAAAGCCTCTATTGCTAAATTTACTTTTTATTTGTCTTTNACAATGANCATTGAAGCTTTTGTCCCGGTAGTCAGGTTCCACTGTTTTGAAAAAAGTAAAACNCCATCTTCATCATATACTTGAAATGCCGCTGTATTAGGCCCAGAAGTACCCTGATTAAGGGCTAGGAAATCTATTCTATTAAAACCTTTTTTGAGATCAATTAAAAACCTTTTTTTGTATTGAGTCAATAATATACTCGGATGAACCACAAGGTCATTTATCAATATTCTTACTTTATCNCCATCAGGATATTCGTGATCCCNACAAACNATAGTTACATANCCNGTATTACTCTTAAATTCACCTAAATATTGATCCTTAGAATATTCCTTTTTTATTACTTTATCTTTAGTAAAAGCCTTGGGGATAAAATTATATTCTGGTTCAGAAAATTTCTTTTTCTTAACAATACTAATTGGTTTTTTCTCCTTACCCCCACTAAGAGCAGTACTCTTTTTCATGTACATACTATAATCGACAGGTTTCTTAACCTTTAAAGAGGGTAGAGATAATTTAGAGTTACTTTTTTTTGCTTTATTAATTATAAGTTTTTTTACAGAAATATCACTTTGTGCAAACAAAGACAAAGTAGAAAAACACATAATAAATAATAAAACTAAGGATTTCACAGTGTAAAATTAGTTAAAATTTGTGAGGGTACTATAGCTTCCTTCAATTAATAATAGATGTTAGATATTAGAAGCTATAATACTAAAAGTAATTAACACTTTACATCAAAATTTNATCCTATTTATGCAACTAATAGTCTAACACCTATAATTTAATTAACATAAGTATAAACCATTAGTTGTATAAAGTATAGAAAACTTACAATACAAATAAGTGTTTAAATATCATAACATTAAACTACTCAATTAGCAAGTTACTATTCTTCTAATCATAATTTAACAAAATGAGATTACTAAAGCAAAGTTCAGATCTGTATTATAATTCAACATAAATATTATATTAGAATTCTA
>JAESQB010000170.1 GCA_016765375.1 Flavobacteriaceae bacterium
TGTCGTCTTCGGCTAATTTATCGCCGTAGTCGTTCCCGCCATACCAGTTAGATTCCCATCCTCTGATAATTCCAAGGCGATTCCCGATTGGATTTGTTTTTTGTCCCATTTATTAATTGCTTTGTGTGTTATCGTTAGCGCCAAGCACGAGTGTTACGTGGTTGGAACGTTTTCTTATTCTATGTGCTCTACCTTGAGGTGCTGTACGCAATCGTTTTAACATTGTACCTGAATCAACACGAATCTCTTTTATAAAAAGATCGGCTCCTTCTATATCGCCATCTTCATTTTTTGCTTGCCAATTTGCTATGGCAGAAAGCAATAATTTCTCTAAACGACGTGCTGGTTCTTTTTGAGTAAACCTTAAGGTATTAAGTGCCTTGTCTATTTTTTCGCCTCTTACCAAATCTGCGACTAAACGCATTTTTCTAGGTGAAGTTGGGCAGTTATTTAGCTTAGCAAAGGCTAGTGTTTTTCTAGCTTCTTTCATTTGCTCTGCTCTTTCTTTTTTACGAACTCCCATAATCTATCTTTTACCTTTGTTTTTTGCACCAGCATGGCCTCTAAAAGAGCGCGTTGGTGAAAATTCTCCTAGTTTATGTCCAACCATGTTCTCAGTAATATAAACGGGTACGAATTGACGTCCGTTGTGTACTGCTATGGTTTGGCCAACAAAATCTGGTGTTATCATAGAAGCGCGTGACCAAGTTTTGATAACCGACTTCTTATTTGAATCAATGTTTTGTTGAACTTTTCGATCTAATTTATAGTGAACGTAAGGTCCTTTTTTTAATGAACGTGCCATATCTTATTTATTTCTTTCTACGTTCTACAATATATTTATTACTCGCTTTAGTTTTAGAACGGGTTCTGAATCCTTTTGCAGGAATACCATTTCTAGAACGTGGGTGACCACCTGAAGCGCGACCTTCACCACCACCCATCGGGTGATCTACAGGGTTCATCGCTACTGGTCTTGTGCGTGGTCGTCTTCCTAACCATCTTGATCTACCTGCTTTACCAGATACTAACAATTGATGATCGCTATTAGAAACCGCTCCGATAGTTGCCATACAGACTACTAAGATTAAACGGGTTTCTCCGGAAGGNAATTTAACCGTTGCATATTTTCCATCTCTTGCCATTAATTGNGCAAAAGTTCCAGCACTTCTTGCCATAACAGCNCCCTGACCAGGACGAAGTTCAATACAAGAAATAATAGTACCTAAGGGCATATCGGTAAGTGGCATTGCGTTTCCTATTTCAGGAGCCACATTGCTTCCAGACACCACATTTTGATCGACTTGCAAACCATTTTGGGCGATAATATATCGTTTCTCNCCATCTTGATAGTGTAACAAGGCAATAAATGCTGTTCNGTTTGGATCGTATTCAATTGAAGCAACTGTNGCCGGGATACCGGTTTTGTTGCGTTTAAAGTCGATAATTCTATATCGCTTTTTATGACCACCACCTAAGTAGCGCATGGTCATTCTTCCTTGACTGTTTCTACCACCAGATCTCTTTTTCGGAGCGAGCAAGCTCTTCTCCGGCTTATCAGTTGTAATGGCGTCAAAACCATTTACAACTCTAAAACGCTGACCCGGGGTGATAGGTTTTAATTTTCTTACTGACATTGTTGTCTAATTAATCTAGAATTGCTTCTAGAGATTGTTGTAAAAATCTATTGTATCACCTTCCGCCACCTGTACAAAAGCTTTTTTATAAGCTGATGTTTTACCAGTTTGAACCCCTGTTCTTGTGAACTTGGTCTTCTTGTCAGGGCGGACATTCATTGTGCGAACTTTAGTTACCGAAACACCATAAGCAGCTTCAACCGCTTTCTTAATTTCTACCTTATTCGCTTTATTGTTAACTACAAAACCAAAGCAATTTCTTTCTTCGCTCGCTTTTGTAGCTTTTTCTGTTATAACTGGTTTTATTAAGATCCTCATAATTTCTATTGGCTTAAATTTGATTCAATTCCCGCTAAAGAACCTTCAGATAAAATTAACCTATTTGCGTTTAAAATCTTATAAGTACTTAATTGTGAGCTAGTTATAACCTCTGTACTTTTTAAATTACGTGACGACAAATATACATTTTTATTTAACTCTCCCAACACAAACAAAGCTTTTTTACTTTCCAGTCCTAAAGACTTTAAAAGTGTGGTAAATTGTTTTGTTTTTGGGCTGTCAAAATTAAGGTCTTCAAGAACGATAATCGCCTTATCCTGAGCCTTTATTGAAAGTGCAGACTTACGTGCTAATCGTTTTAAATTTTTATTTAATTTAAAAGAATAATTTCTTGGTCTTGGACCAAAAACACGACCACCACCTCTAAATATAGGCGACTTAATACTACCCGCACGAGCAGTACCTGTACCTTTTTGTTTCTTTATCTTTCTTGTACTACCTTTAATATCGGCGCGTTCTTTTGCTTTGTGAGTACCTTGTCGTTGATTGGCAAGATATTGCTTCACGTCTAAATAAACCGCATGATTATTAGGCTCTATCCCGAAAACATCTTTAGAAAGGTCAACCTTTCTACCTGTTTCTTTTCCGTTAATATCTAATACTGCTACTTTCATTATTTCNGAATAGTTACAAAAGCATTTTTATGGCCGGGAACACATCCTTTTACCACNAGNAAGTTCTTTTCAGAAACCACCTTTAACACTCTTAAGTTTTGAACTTTCACTTTTTTATTTCCCATCTGTCCTGCCATTCGCATGCCTTTAAAAACACGTGCAGGATATGATGCCGCTCCAATAGAACCAGGAGCTCTTAAACGGTTGTGTTGCCCGTGGGTGGCTTGACCTACCCCGGCAAAACCGTGACGTTTTACTACCCCTTGAAAGCCTTTACCTTTTGAAGTTGCTGAAACATCAACAAACTCACCTTCTTTAAAGTGCTCTACAGTAATAGTATCTCCTAATTTATACTCCTCATCAAAACTTTGGAATTCAACAACTTTACGTTTTACAACGCTTCCTGCTTTTTTAGCATGACCAATGGCCGCTTTACTAGCAGACTTTTTGTCATCGAAACCAAGNTGAAGGGCTTCATAGCCATCAACTTCTTTGGTTCTGACTTGGGTAACAACGCATGGCCCAGCTTCTATAACGGTACATGGAATATTTTTTCCATTCTCGTCAAAAATGCTGGTCATTCCGATTTTTCTTCCAATTAACCCAGACATAATTATTTATTTTACAGTTTATTATTTTAAGGCTCTAGCCTTGATATTATTATTAAAAAAACAGAGGCAAAACACGCTCACCNCTGTGAAAGTATTTTTCCGTTTTTCCTTCGCCAAAAGCTCCGGACATGTTATTCCCGCGAAGGCGGGAATCTCTTCTTATTCTCGCAAAGACTGAAATCTTCACGAGATTCCCACCTTCGTGGGAATTAAACTTTAATTTCTACTTCAACNCCACTAGGCAACTCAATTTTCATTAAGGNATCAATGGTTTTTGAAGAAGAACTATAGATATCCAACAAGCGCTTATAAGAGCATAGTTGAAATTGTTCTCTTGATTTTTTATTGACATGCGGTGAACGCAATACCGTAAAAATCTTTTTGTGTGTTGGTAAAGGAATTGGCCCTGTTACAACAGCTCCAGTACTCTTTACTGTTTTTACGATTTTTTCAGCAGATTTGTCTACCAAATTGTGATCGTAAGACTTTAATTTTATTCTTATTTTTTGACTCATCTCTCTAAAAATTAAGATTTAGCTGTTCCTCTTGCTGCTGCTATAACCTCTTCTGAAATACTAGAAGGGGTTTCNGCATAATGTGAAAACTCCATGGTTGATGTAGCTCTTCCTGAAGATAATGTTCTTAAGGAAGTTACATAACCAAACATTTCTGATAAAGGCACATTAGCTTTTACCACTTTAGATCCTGAACGGTCGCCCATATCATTCACTTGTCCTCGNCGACGGTTAAGGTCACCAACAATATCCCCCATGTTTGCTTCGGGAGTTAATACTTCAAGTTTCATAATAGGCTCCATGATTACTGCTTTGGCTGATTTAGCCGCATTCTTATAACCAAGNTTAGCCGCTAGCTCAAAAGACAATTGATCTGAATCCACATCGTGATACGAACCATCACGAACCGTAATTTTCATTGAATCCATTTCGTAACCAGCTAAAGGTCCGTTTTTCATGGCTTGTTTGAATCCTTTTTCTATTGAAGGAATAAATTCTTTAGGAATATTTCCACCTTTAATTTTAGATTCAAATTGCAAGCCTTGGAAACCTTCTTCTGCAGGTTCCATTGTAAAGACAATATCAGCAAATTTACCACGACCACCAGATTGTTTTTTATACACTTCTCTGTGATCGGCCACTGCTGTAATAGCTTCTTTATATTCTACTTGAGGTTGACCTTCATTAACTTCAACTTTAAATTCACGTCTTAAACGGTCAACAATAATATCCAGGTGAAGCTCTCCCATTCCTGAGATTATGGTTTGCCCTGAAGCTTCGTCTGTTCTTACTTGGAAAGTAGGATCTTCTTCAGCCAATTTAGCCAAAGACATACCTAGCTTATCAATATCAGCCTTAGTTTTAGGCTCTACTGCAATACCAATTACCGGGTCTGGAAAGTCCATAGACTCCAANACGATTGGCGCCTTAAGATCCGACATGGTATCACCAGTTTTAATATCTTTAAATCCTACTGCAGCTCCAATATCTCCAGCTTCGATATAATCGATAGCATTTTGTTTATTGGAATGCATTTGATAAATACGAGAAATACGCTCTTTCTTACCAGAACGGTTATTCAATATATATGAACCCGCATCCAAACGTCCTGAATAAACACGGAAAAATGCCAAACGNCCCACAAAAGGATCGGTNGCNATTTTAAAGGCNAAGGCCGAAAACGGNTCATCTACNGAAGGTTTTCTTGAAATNTCAAGATCAGTATCAGGATCTGTACCTATAATCGCTTCTTTATCCAAAGGCGAAGGNAAATAATGNCAAACNGCATCTAACAAAAACTGAACGCCTTTGTTNTTGAACGCAGAACCACANATCATAGGAATGATAGACATNTCCATCACCGCAGCTCTTAATGCCGCATGAACTTCTTCNTCGGTTATTGAATCTTCATCTTCCATGAATTTCTCCAAAAGATTNTCATCATAACCAGCCACCTCTTCAATAAGTAAGGCGCGGTATTTAGAAGCNTCTTCCTTTAANTCTTCCGGAATGTCAATAATTTCAAAAGTAGCGCCCATAGACTCTTCATGCCATANAATCGCTCTNTTNTTAATTAAATCTATNATGCCTTTAAAATCTTCTTCATCTCCAATAGGCAAAACAATAGGCACNGCATTAGANCCTAACATTTCTTTTACCTGNTTACAAACCATNAAGAAGTCTGAACCTTGACGNTCCATTTTATTNACGAANCCTATTCTTGGCACNTTNTAATTATCNGCTAANCTCCAGTTGGTTTCAGACTGAGGCTCAACNCCGTCTACCGCNGAAAANAAGAATACCAAACCATCTAACACTCTTAAGGAACGGTTTACCTCTACGGTAAAATCAACGTGACCCGGAGTGTCAATAATATTAAANTGNTAGCCTTTTGTATCGTCAACAGCTTTACCATTTTCTGTAGGNAATTCCCAGGTACAAGTAGTCGCAGCAGAAGTAATGGTAATACCACGNTCTTGCTCTTGCTCCATCCANTCCATTGTAGCAGCACCATCATGTACTTCTCCAATTTTATGACTTACACCTGTATAATAAAGGACACGCTCTGTGGTGGTGGTTTTACCAGCATCAATATGAGCAGCGATCCCAATGTTTCTTGTATATTTTAAATCTCTTGCCATTTCTAAATATTAAAATCTAAAGTGAGAGAATGCTTTATTAGCTTCCGCCATTTTATGAGTATCCACACGTTTTTTAACGGCGGCACCTTCCTCTTTAGAAGCTGCGAGAATCTCTGACGCTAATTTTTGCGCCATCGATTTTTCGTTGCGTTTTCTAGCAAAAGAGATCAACCATTTCATAGCGGTTGAAACTTTACGGTCTGGACGAATCTGCATAGGAATTTGAAAAGTTGCCCCTCCAATTCTTCTACTTCTTACTTCAACGTGTGGCATTACATTAGACAATGCATCTTTCCACAACTCTAAAGCTGTTTTTTCTTCGTCTTGATTTTTTTCATCTACAATGGCAATAGCATCGTAAAACACTTTAAAGGCAACCGATTTTTTTCCATCCCACATCAAGTTGTTCACAAAACGTGTCACCAACTGATCGTTAAATTTTGGATCTGGTAAAAGCGGTCTTTTTTTGGCCTGTCTTTTTCTCATGTCTGTTCTTTGAAAATTTTAAATTACTTCTTAGGGCGTTTTGCACCGTACTTAGAGCGTCGTTGTGTTCTACCTTCTACACCAGCGGTGTCTAAAGCCCCACGAACAACATGATATCTAACTCCTGGCAAATCTTTTACCCTTCCACCTCTAACCAATACTATCGAGTGCTCTTGTAAATTGTGACCCTCTCCAGGAATGTAAGCGTTTACTTCCTTACCATTGGTAAGTCGCACCCTAGCTACCTTTCTCATTGCTGAGTTTGGTTTCTTTGGTGTTGTAGTATAAACACGCATACACACCCCTCTACGTTGAGGACACGAATCTAAAGCAGCCGATTTACTCTTCTTGGTTATTTTGGCTCTTCCTTTTCGTACTAATTGTGAAATTGTAGGCATAAAATAATTGTTATACTTTTTATATTAAAAATACCCTCTTTTAAGGGCTTGCAAATTTAGAAATAAAAATTGATAATTCAAACCCTGTTATGTTTAATTTTTAATGCTTTTAAATACACCCTGTTCCAACAAAAAATAAAGCCCTATTTATACTTAAAAACAAAAGCCGAAATTCGTGTTGTAAAAAATTGATATTTAGCATTTTAAATTTTTATCGAACAAGAAAGTAAGAACTAAAAACAAAGGCAAGTACACAATAATTTTTCTTCTATAAAGTTTACTGATCAAGGCAGAATAAAAGGTTTTAGATAAACTGCTTAGTTATTCTTATTTTTGAATTGACAAAACACAGTCTTGAAATTATTTTTTTACTTTTTTCTATACCTTAATATATATTCCGCTTGGATCAATCCTATACTGGGGCAAAACCTCCACCTAAGTATTAAAGCTATAAATGCATCCAATCAAGAATCTATAGATGCATTAAACCACNAAACTTCATTTTCTAATTTTTCGTCACTTAAAAANGAAATTGAAGACGCNGTAGTNAAANTACAACANNANGGTTTTATAAANACAGNACTCATAGANATTACGAAAGAAAATGATTTTTCTTATGTAGGCCATTTATCGTTAGGCGTAAAATATACGCAGATCAAACTCATATACAATAGGTCTGATTTTTCTAAAGAAGACTTTAAATCTTTTAGCGACGCTGTTTACAACCATTATTTTGTGATTCCCACAGAGCGGCTTGAAACCACGCTTAATGAACTTACNAAGCTAGAAGTTGAAAAAGGTAATGCCTTTGTCAATATCAAACTGAGTAATATTATTTTAAATGCAAACCTCANCATTGAAGCNCANTTAACCATAAACCGAGGTGAGAAACGCAGCCTTACCAGCATTAAAATAAAAGGTTATGAAGAATTTCCGAATTCATTTTTAAAATATTACACAGGTATTAAAACCGGACAAGCCTTTAATAAAACAAAAATTATAGAACAGAGTAATACCATTAACAGTTTGGGCTTTGCCAAAACCACCAAAGCCCCAGAAATATTGTTTAAAAAAGATTCTACCAACTTATACCTATANATAAAGAAAACAAACAATAATTTTTTTGATGGCATTTTAGGCTTTAATTCGAGTGAGGATGGCAAAAAATTAATTTTTAACGGAAATTTAAACCTTAGTCTCAGCAACAATTTAAATTTCGGCGAAAAGCTTAGCCTAAACTTCAAGAGCGACGGCAACAAACAACAAGACCTAAAGATAAGAGCCCAATTACCCTATTTATTTGCCTCTCCCCTTGGCTTAGACTTAGAGCTCGATATATTTAAAAAGGATTCACTCTACTCAACCGTTCACAAAAAACTATTAATTGAATATCAAATTAATCCAAGATCAAAAGGCTTTATAGGTTATAAGGATTACGAATCAACCAATTTATTAGACACACCACTAGCAGACCTTTCTATAGAAAATTTTAAATCGGAATTTTTAGCGGCAGGGTTTCGTTATTTAAAAACTCAAAACAGCAGCCTCTTTCCTGTTAAAACCACATTTTCTATAAGTTCTGAAATTGGCAGCAGAAAAACCGACATTCAAAAAATAAAGCAGTTAATATTAAGGAGTACTTGGCAACATATTTTCAACCTCAACCTCAGAAACAGCGTTTATATACAAAACACCAATGCTTTTTTAAGCAGCGATGATTTCCTAACTAACGAGCTATTTAGATTTGGAGGCATAAACACCATAAGAGGTTTTAGCGAAAACAGCATTAACGCCTCCTTTTATTCTGTTTTAAATACAGAATACCGCTATTTATTAAATAATGGCTTGTATATGAACAGCATTATAGACTTTGCCTATTTTGAAAATCAGAATCAAGATTTAAGAACTCAATTATTCAGTTTTGGGTTTGGATTAGGTTTTAACACCAAAACCGGACTATTTAATCTAAGCATTGCTAACGGCAGCACCGACCTAGAAGCCTTTAAGTTTTCAAACACAAAAATACACATAGGATTACACAGCAGATTTTAAATGAATTTTTCATTAAAAATTTCTTATGTACGATCTCATAATACATTTTCCATAAAATCTGAATTTACACCCTAATAAATTCTCGGTTAAACGAATATTAACAGTTTTATGAAAAATTTATCCATAAAAAAGTTGTGTAGTTAACTTTTTAAGACCGTTGCAAGGCGTTTGCCTAAAAGGTTAGGAATTATTATCTTTATATATGCAAAAAATAAGTCCCCCCACCTTAGCAGATAGTATTTGCAATTTACGTTCTCGCAAGATTAAACAAACCTTTTTCACTCAGATTAACACAATATTAGATTGGGATACTATTGAATCTATTATAAATCTACATTATAAGACCGTTGCAAAAGCCTCTTAAAATTATTTTAAAAATTTGTAAAAAATTAAAGAGCTCACTAAAATAGTGAGCTCTTTAATTTTTGCTTTCTTTTAAGTAACATATTGTAAAATTTAAAACTTTACAATGGTCTACATTGAAACTGAAAATCTTAAAAATAATAGCCTTAAAAATATTACTGACTTCTCTTTAATAATACCCACATTTACCTAATTTTAATTACAAGCTCATTTAAAACTAAAAATTCAACAAAAGCAAATGGCTCTTCAAAAGCATCATTAAAAAAA
>JAESQB010000171.1 GCA_016765375.1 Flavobacteriaceae bacterium
ACAAAGGCTCTGGCGTTTTCACCAATTTCAATAATTTTATTGGGGTTTAAGATGAGTGTTTCTAATTCGGCAACTATTTTAGTTACGTCCGGAACAGCATTAATGGCAATGGGTTTTTTGAGCTTATAATAATCAATAAGTTCTTGTTCTAATCCTGTAAAAACCACTTTTCCTTTGGCCATGGCTTCTAAGGCATTATACCCGTGATCGTATGAAAATACCTGATCTAACACAATATGGGCTTCTTGTTGTTTAGTAATATATTCCTTATAAGGGAGGTTTTCGACGGTGATGATTTTAACTTTTTTAGGGTATTTCTCTTGAATAATACTCAGTGCCTTTTCAAAATACTGATTTCCTTTTTTATGAAAACTGTTTCTGTTGATACCGTGAAAAATGACAATCGTATCATTGATATTCAGTTTTGAAAAAGCATGTTTTTCAGTATTGATTGGATAAGCAATAAGCCCTAAGTATTTTGAATGATCTTTTAAAGGGAGGTGATAATCTATATCAGATGCTATAACCCCTTCAATGTTATTGTAAACATGTTGGTGAAGCTTTTTAAAAGGGATGCTTAGATATCTTAAAACCGACTTATATGATTTTTCAGAGACCTCACCATTAAGATAAGAACTAAGGACAGAATATTTTAATTTATCAGAAANGGCATAACTAATGTTTATNAAATCGGTGCCACAGGAGAGCAAAAACANTTTTTTATTATGGGCTTTTANAAAGCTGATAATTTCTATTTCGTGTTTGGCTTGTATNCCAANAGGNCTTTCATTTATAAGCTGAACCACATCAAAANCTTTNAGTNNTTNANTNTGGNTNAAAAATTGNTTTTTTACNGAATAGGAGCTTATNTCTATTTTGAAGAGCAGGTATAAGGCAACCTTTATNTTTTTTAAAATTCCGGTNCTATAGGGNCTTTTAAGACTTAGGTCTGTAGGATAATNCTTAAAATAATCGCCTGTNCTTATAAGAGTNACATGATGTCCTAATGCACTAAGACCTTCTTTTAGAGCATTGTGNANGCCGCTGTATTCACCAACCAGCAAAATCTTCATAAATAAAGTATCTTTACTAACATAAATTCAAATGTAGTATAAATAAATGAGGCTTTCATTAGCTAAGGAAACCATTAAGGTTTGCCATGTTGCCATTTCATTAGGCAAGGGAGGTTCAGAGCGATCTACGGCTTTATTAACCAAAATGTTTNCCGAAGCTNNNATCAATAATCATTTGGCTATTTTAAACGATGAAATTGATTATGATTTTGATGGAACCCTATACAATATGGGGCTTGAAAAGCANGGGCGTGATACTATTTACAAACGTTTTTTNCGTATAATAAAGTTTAGAAAGTATTTGCTTGCTCAAAATTTTGATTTTATTATTGATAGCCGAACNNGATATTCGCCTTTAAAAGAATGGCTTTATCAAAATTATGTCTACCGTGGTTTTAAGACCATTTATATGGTGCGTAGTTACCATTTAAAACGCTATTTGCCTCATTGGGGAGCTCATAGATTAATTACTAAAGCCTATCAAATTGTTGGAGTTTCAGAAGCCATCAGCAATTTAATACAAGAAAAGTATCCNGGCCATAATAATATCAGANCCATTTACAATACCATTTCAATAGCAAAGGTTGAAGAACAGGCCAAAATAATATCGTATTCTCAAGATTATATTCTCGCTTTAGGCCGTTTGGACAATGCTGTAAAGAATTACAGTTTACTTTTAAAGGCTTATAAATTGTCNGATTTACCCGCTAAAGACATTAAGCTTTTTATTATGGGTAAAGGACCAGATAAAGAAGTTNTAGTACGGCAAATTAATGAGATGGAGCTGTCTAAAGATGTTAGAATATTGCCTTTCGATCCCAATCCATTTCCTCGTTTAAAGCATGCCTGTTTTACGGTTTTAACCAGTCATCATGAAGGATTTCCCAGAGTGTTAATCGAATCGTTGGCTCTTGAAACACCAGTTATTTCGGTAAATTGTAAGAGTGGACCTGATGAAATTATAAAAAATGGGATAAACGGTTTGTTAGTCNAAAATTATGACCCAAAGGCATTGGCNTTGGCTTTTAATAAACTTATATTTGATAAAGCATTATACAATACATGTAAAGCAAATGCTAAATTGAGTATTACTTTTTTAGTCCCTTCAAGAATATTAAAACTATGGAAAGAATTATTAAAAGTTTAAATAAAACGACATTAGAACATATTAAGTTTATTGATATTCCNAAAATATCTGACCCTGACGGAAGGGGTAATTTGTCGGTTATTGAAAATNGCACACTTCCTTTTAAGATGAAAAGGGTNTATTATCTTTACGATGTGCCCAGTAATGCTTTTAGAGGAGGNCATGCGCATATAAATTTAAATCAAGTTTTAATTGCGCTTAGTGGGAGTTTTGATGTGGTTTTGAATGATGGTATTAGCCGTACTATAATAACGTTAAACAAGCCTAATATTGGCCTTTATATTCCTAATGGCATTTGGAGAGAATTAGAAAATTTCTCTTCGGGTGCAGTCTGTNTAACTATAGTTGATGAGCTCTTTGACGAGATGGACTATATTCGAAGCTATTCCAATTTTAANTCATTTAAAAACACTTAGCCTCAAGCCAAAGTTTTCCAATACATTTTTAATACCTTTTAATAATCGTAATATTAAAGGCGATTGTTTTAGTAAAAAACGTTGTTTTTTATTGAGGTGGTTGGGATCTATCCCAAATGCATATTTCCGAAATGCAAAAATGTCATTGGCCAATTTATGCTGAATTGCAAAGGAATATCTGTTTAAGTCTAAATAGTGTTTTAGAGAATTATTATCACTTGCATAAACATTGTATTTGTCAAGATTCATATAGGTTTTTTGACTTATGTGAAGGTGCGAAATTCTCTGTTTTGCATTCAAATTATGACGGGCAGTGATGGTGTTTGAAAATACTAAAGGTGATTTTAATGCTGCCCTGATCCAAAGGTCAGTATCTTGAGACGTTTTTAGGTCAAAGCCATTTAAAGCATCAAAAAAATCTTTTTTCATGCATACGGCCGAAGTCCATGCCAAGGGGCTGATTAAACTGTTTTTAAAGTAATTTTGAATGACACCCTTCCAAGGTTTTTGTTGATTCATTATCGGGGATTGCATAGGTCTAATGCGAAAAGCATGGTGTTTTCTTTCGTAAGCAGTAGAAAACCATTGTTGTGTAGGGAATTCTAAAATTAATTGTTGCAGGTTTTCTAAATGATTGGGGTGCCAATAATCATCGGCATCCAAAAAAGCTATATAATTGGTGCTGGCTTTTGATACACCAAAATTTCGAGCTGCTGAAACGCCTTTATGTGGGTTGTTATATAGGTGAATACGTTTGTCTGTAATGCCCTTTATTTTTTCTAGACTTGAATCTGTCGAGCCGTCATTTACCAAAATCACCTCAAAATTATTGTGGCTTTGTTTGCGTACACTTTTTAAGGTGTCCTGTATGTCTAGAGCTTTATTGTATAGTGGAATGACAATAGAAAATTTAATCATGATTGCTCTTTTTTAGAATGGCGTAATAGTGCAATCTGTACATATTAAACAGAAATAAATAGGGGCTTTTAGAGAAGGCATTCTTTTTTAATTTTTTAAGATTCTTTTGGCTTAAAAACAAGAAGGTATTTGTCAGTTTCCATTTTTTTAAAAAAGCATAACTACGTTGAATTTGGTTGATATTGCTATCAATGCGTTTTTGAGTTTCTAAATATACCAATGTGTCTATGGCGCTCATTGATTTGTTGAAGAAACAAGCATTGTTTTCCAATCCCAAATGATAAACTGGATTATTGATATGCATGATCCTGACTTTTCGCTTTTTTAATAAGCTGCTAAAGAAAATATCTAAACCATAGCGGTTTTCTAAAAGGGCTTGGTTCACATTTAGAAATAGATTTTTTCTAATTAACATACAGCCCGAAATGATAGATGTATATGGGTTTTTTTGTCTTTTCTTTAGTGAAATTTCCTCGTGAGCTTTTCCGTATTTCCACCTGAGGATTTTATTTTTTTTTGGTTTTTCATTGAGGTAACTAATGCCTCCAAAAATAAGATCTATCGCAGGATCTTTTTGCAGTTTAAAATGACCTATAAAATTCTTATTTACGGGCATCATATCGGCGTCTATAAACAGTAGCCATTCGTATTTTGATGCTTGAGCAAGTGTATTTCTGCTTGCTGTCCTACCTGCATTGGTTTTGTTTATTATGAGTTTACAGCACTCTATTTCGGCAATGGCTTGGTTGTTCTTGATAACTTGGGCATTGGTAGAGCAATCGTCAATGACAATAATTTCAAAGATAATAGCTTCGCTAATACACTGCGCTCTAATAGTTTTAACAAGGCTTAAGGCTGAATGATTATATGAGGGAATTAAAATAGAAAGCATGACCTAAGGTTTTTTAGCCGGTTTAATTTTGGAGACTTTAATAGGCTTGTAGATTCTAAAAAAAGAATTTTCCGCNATCAACTGCCAGTGGTCTCTAATATAAACNCCTAAGCGTGCTTCTTTTTCATAATGNGGTTTTGTGGTTTCNAAATTCTCCAGAAATACCGTGACATTTTGATTTTCTAGCTTATTTACATAGGCTTCTATATTGTTAGCTAAATGATGGTTTAACACCCAATCTACCCCTATGGGGTTTGTTGTTTTTGAGAGATAATGCGCCAGTGTCATAGACGGAAGTACCGTGAAATTAGAATAGTTTTTTGTTAATTTTTTGAATTCAACATATTTATTAAACGTGTTTTCATCGGTTTTAATGCCTGTTAATTGCGGGTATAATTTCCCCATATTATATGTCAAATAATTCCTTTTAGAATCTTGATAAACATTTTGATACCCCAAATAAAAGGTAAACAGGAAGAGCCCTAAAAGACTATATCCTATAAACGAATTTATGGCTTCTTTTTTATAAACCATCATATAAAAGGCAAAGACCATAGGCATTGTAAAATGTATGGGGGTTTTAAAACCGTTGCTAATAGAGGCGCACCAAGCTAAACCTAAAAATAATAATAAGAGGCTGTATGTTTTTTCTTCTTTTTTTATATACTGGTATAAGCTGAATAGTACCGATGCCACAAACAAAATTTGTATGATATATGCTTTAAAATTATGGTAGGAGTCTTCGTTTAAAAAAACATAGATCATATATAAAGCAATACCAATGTTAATCAAAAGATATCCTGTGTTTCTTGACATGTATTTATAGCTTATACCAATTACGATCAAAACAGCCAGGAGGTAAGGCGCGCTAAATTTCAGAGCCAGATAATAGGCTTTAAAACCACTGTTTATAAGCCCAGACCCCGGCGTATAGCTAAGGGTTTGTTTAAAAAATAAAGCTAGAGCATCGTTAAAATAGAGGTAGATTAAAAAGATGCTTATCCAAAGTAAAGCTCCAATTAAAAAATAGATCAGGGCTTTGTATTTTTTCTCTATAAGCAGGTATAAACTTAAAAATACTGGAAAAAAATAAAAGGACTGTTTACACAAAACCCCAGCTATTATAAAGAAAGACCCCAACAATACGGTTTTGACAGTGTTTTTATTTTTTAATAAGATAAAACAGCCCAGGATAGAAAAAAAGATGCCATCTACGGTATTCCAGGCCATAGGCGGATAATTGTGAATGCTAATTATTGCGCCAAGAGTCGCTAAAAAAAACAGAGTCTTTTTAGAATTTATTTTAAAATGATTAAACAAAATTGCCACCGTTAAATAGGAATAGGTGAATACTTGAATATAATAGAAAACTCTTGTGAAAAGATAGCCGTAGGTTTCGGTAAAATAAAGTATTAAAGAATGAAAAAATGGAGAACCCGGAGGTTTGATATAGGTGAAATCTTTAAAGGGGAACTGGCCGTTGTACATACTCCATGAAATTCCAAATACAGAACCCATATCACCATCTTCAAAACCATAGGGGCTATAAAAGCCCATGTAGAAGAGTAAAACCCCAAAAAATAAATATTTAAATGGATTTAATTTTATGTCTTTAAACAGTTTAGACATAAAAAAAGAATCTTAAACCGATTTTTGCACCACCTCATAAATATTTTTTTCATCACATTTTAAGGTCTTGTAGGGGTATTTTAAAATGAGGGCATAATCGTGAGTGGCCATGACTATGGTATTGCCATTATTATTTATCTCTCTTAAAACCTCCATGATCTCTAGACTGGTTTGTGGATCTAGATTGCCTGTAGGTTCGTCGGCAAGAATAAGTTCTGGGTCGTTAAGTAAAGCACGTGCTATAGCAACCCGCTGTTTTTCCCCGTCTGAAATTTGATGAGGAAACTTCTCCCGTTTCTCTTTAATGCCAACCTTGGATAAAACATCGTCAACCTTAGCATTCATTTTGGCTTTGTCTTTCCAGCCTGTGGCACGCAGTACAAAATAAAGGTTGTCTTTTACAGTTCGGTCATTAAGCAGTTTAAAATCCTGAAAAACAATACCCAATTTTCGTCTTAAAAATGGGATGTCTTTTTCTTTTAAAGCGGCAAGATTAAAATCAACAATATGTCCACGGCCTTCTCTTAGTGGCAATTCACCATAAAGCGTTTTGAGTAAGCTGCTTTTTCCACTTCCGGTTTTTCCAATAAGGTAAACAAATTCTCCTTTTTCAACAGCGACATTCACTTTTGAGAGTACTAATGTTGAAAGCTGATAAATAGAAACGTTTGTTAATTGCAATATAGGTTTAGACATATAGATGTAATAATTTTATCTTGTAAAGAAAGTCATAAAACGATAAAGATAATTAATAATTGGTGAAAGTTATAAAGTGACGATTATCTATTTTTAGTAGCCTATTTGAGTTCTTGGCTTCTCTTTTTTCTCAATAAGTTCATCAAGATAATTAAAGACCAATTCGATGTTTTTACTATGACTTATAAGCTTCTTTTTAATTTCTTCAATTTCAAGTTTTAAATTTAAATTATCTGTTAGCATTTCTCGCATTTTTATAAAAACCTCTGTAATACGTACGCTCATGAATTTTGCTCTTTTACTTCTAAGAATATGTGCTAGTTGTAAAATACCATGTTCGGTAAATACCATTGGTAAATAGCGTGAACCACCCTTGCCCTTTTTTGAGGTCACAATTTGTGACCTCAAAAGTTCGGTTTTTTCTATGACTATTTTACTCAATTCGATTTAAGCTTATAAATCAGACCTCAAAACCATTTAATTTTTTTGGC
>JAESQB010000172.1 GCA_016765375.1 Flavobacteriaceae bacterium
CAGATGCGCCTTTTAAAAGGTTATCTATTATGCTTGTTACTAAAAGTTTATTGTTGTGTTTGTATAAATGAATTAAACATTTATTGGTGTTCACCACCTGCTTTAAATGCAATAACTCATCAGAAATAAAGGTAAAGGCCGCATTTTTATAATAGTCTAAATACAAGGCTTTGGCCACTTCTAAGCTCCCGCTAAAATGGGTATAGGCTGTTGCAAAAATGCCTCTAGAAAAATTTCCTCGGTTGGGCATAAATATAATTTCAGAATCAAAATCGGTCTGNAANTNATTTACCGTCTGATTTATTTCGCCTAAATGCTGGTGGGTAAAAGGTTTGTAATACGAAANATTATTATCCCGCCATGTAAAATGTGTGGTTTNAGACAAGGATGTTCCCGCACCGGTTGCACCGGTCACTGCATTAATATGCACATCTTCTGTAATTACATTTTGTTGTGCTAAAGGCAATATTGCCATTTGAATGGCCGTCGCAAAACAGCCTGGGTTAGCAATATATTGCGCTTTTATAATGGCNTCTTTTTGTAACTCTGGCAAACCATAAACAAAGGTTTTATCCTCAAAATTAGCGTCCTCTTTTAATCTAAAATCATTNCCTAAATCAATGATTTTTGTGNTTTTTGAAAATTGATAAGCTTCTAATATTTTTTTTGAATTGCCATGCCCCAAACATAAAAACACCACATCAACATCTGTATTTATAGTACTGGTGAATTCTATATTTGTTGAACCCACCAAATCCTGATGCACCGCAGAAATTTTATTTCCGACATTTGATGTACTATACACAAAAGCTATTTCTGCTTTTGGATGATTTAACATAAGTCTTATCAACTCGCCTGCCGTATAACCGGCACCTCCTATTATTCCTATTTGTATCATTTTGCGTTTACGTTTTGATATATTTTACTTGGGTTTGCATAAATTTTAATAAAGCCTTTAGCATCAACAGCAGTCCAACCGGTGTTCATTTCGCCATAAGCACCAAAAGCAGCATTCATTAAATCGTGTGGCGAGCTGACACCGTCTAAAACAAAGTGATAGGGCTTTAAAGTCACTATGACATCGCCGCTAACTTGCTCCTGACTGCTTTGTAAAAAGGCTTCCATATTTCGCATTACAGGATCTAAATACAAGCCCTCGTGTAAATGTGTGCCATACCAATTAGCCAAATAATCCTTATGCTGCAATTGCCATTTTGTAAGCGTATGTTTTTCCAATAAATGATGTGCTTTTATAATAATTAAAGCTGCTGCCGCTTCAAAACCTACCCGCCCTTTTATGCCTACTATGGTATCGCCCACGTGAATATCTCTGCCAATAGCGTAAGCCGAAGCCAAAGTATTTAAGTGTTCTATATTGTTTTCGGGGCTGTTTTTTATGCCATTTACAGCAACTAATTCTCCTTTATTAAAAGAAAGCGTCACTTTTTCTTCGCCTTCTTTTTCTAAGGCTGAAGGGTAGGCACTATCTGGCAATGGCAGATTAGACGTTAAAGTTTCATCACCCCCAACACTGGTTCCCCAAAGTCCTTTATTGACAGAATATTTGGATTTCTGCCAATCCATATCAACCCCGTTTTCAATTAAATATTCAATTTCTTCTTGTCTTGAAAGTTTGTAATCTCTTATGGGGCTAATAATTTCTATTTCGGGTGCCAAGGTTTGAAAAATCATATCAAACCGTACTTGATCATTACCTGCCCCCGTACTACCATGGGCAATATATTTGGCATTAATGCTTTTGGCGTATTCAATAATCTCAATAGCTTGAATAATACGTTCGGCACTTACCGATAACGGATAGGTATTGTTCTTAAGTACATTTCCATAAATAAGATGTTTCACCACTTTTTCATAATAAGTAGCCACCGCGTCGATATTGGTATAGCTAACCACTCCCATTTTATACGCTTTTTCTTGAATTTGCTCAATCTCATTTTGAGAAAATCCACCGGTATTGACACTCACCGCATGAACTTCAAATCCTTTTTCCTTAGAAAGATGCACGGCACAATACGAGGTGTCTAATCCGCCACTATATGCTAATACTAATTTTTTCATTATTTTTTTGATCCTTTTATTTGTGGATTGGGCTAAAGCCGCATTCCTATTGAATTTAAATTCATTAACTCACTAACTACTATTTTTTAAAAACAAGGTTTCCTTGATTCGTTTTAACCGCTTAAAAACCTTCTCTTTTATTTTCTTATTTATTTTTTTTGTTTTTATATTGGGGTCAAATAACATGCCTGTACACAGGCACATGCTTTGTTTTGTACGTTGTAAGACATCATAGTTTTTACAGGTTTGACAGCCATCCCAGAAGGTTTTATCGTCTGTTAACTCCGAAAAGGTGACCGGCTTATACCCCAATTGGCTATTCATTTTCATAACGGCTAAACCTGTAGTAATGCTAAATACCTTAGCCTCTGGAAACTTGTCTCTAGAATGCTTAAATATTTTCTGCTTTATAAGCTTTGCTATACCTTGGCCTCTATAATTTGGATGTACAATCAAGCCCGAATTGGCTACGAATTTT
The DNA here is from genome assembly GCA_016765375.1 of Flavobacteriaceae bacterium. Lineage (GTDB taxonomy): Bacteria > Bacteroidota > Bacteroidia > Flavobacteriales > Flavobacteriaceae > NORP215. Next base: position 2,558 of record JAESQB010000172.1, read on the forward strand.
CCATGTTCCCAGGCTTCTATATAACAAAAGCCTACAAAAGTTTTTCCATCTAAAGCAATAACAGCATTACACCGTTCCATTTTAGAAATGACGTATTGGGGCGTACGTTTGGCAATACCTGTGCCTCTTACATTAGCAGAATCTGCAATGGTTTCGCAAATAATATCGGCATAAATCCGATGTGATTTATCAGCAATAATGATATCCATTATTTCTATTTAATTTGAAAAAATTGAAAGCTTAATTTTGATATTTCAACAGGCTCAACAGAGCTGGAGAACCGGACTCACCTAGGTTCAAGAATAGAAGACACCCTTACGGGCGGCGGCGGAAAATGCGGCGTACAGAAGTACTGTTATTTTGAAAAATAACGAATTTAAAATATGATATGAATGGTGTTTTGTACAAGATAAAAAATAAAAAATGACCTAATTAATTTTGCTGCTGAAGTNTAGCGCAAGCGGCGTCTATTGCGGAGGCGCAATATGAATGTGATGTTAGGTATTTTATTTTTTACTGAAAGCATAGCACAAAACTACAAATTAATTTTCATAGAAGATCTACAATCAATGCTATTTTGTGAAAAATTGAACTAAAAAAAGGCCAGACAGGTCGCCAAGGCGACCTGTCTGGCCTCATAAGATTTTTATAATTAATGTAATTCCCGTACCCAAATATTGCGATAACTCACCCCACTATTATCACCATGATCTTGTAACTTAATCGGAGCTTTTCCATGAGCTAGGTTTTTAGGCCAGCCAATCCATTCTGTAGTACCTTCAATAATAAAATGGTCTTGGATTAACACCCCATTGTGTAGTACCGTTATGGTTGCCGATTTTGTTTTGCTTCCAGCTGCATCAAATTCCGGGGCATGGTAAATAATATCATAAACATTCCATTGCCCTGAAGGACTAGAAGCCATAGCAAGCGGAATAGATTGCTTATAAATTGATCCTACTTGACCATTAACATAAGTATCGTTATCATTATTATCTAATACTTGTACTTCGTATCTACTCTGTAAAAACACCCCGCTATTGCCTCTATTTTGGTCGTTTGCTCTAGGTTCAGCAGGAGAACGCCACTCTATATGAAGTTGAATACTGCCAAAATCTTGTTTGGTTTGNATNTCNCCNGTTTTNTCTTTTACNGTCATACTGCCATCGCCATCCAAAATCCATTTCACTTCAGGATTATCTGTTGANGAAACCCAAGNATCAAAATTTGAACCGTCAAANAATACNNTAGCATCAGAAGGTGCTGCATTATGTTTTCCTGGTGTTACTACCTTGGGTTTAGGTTCCCAAATTTCAGTTTCCTTAGGTTTTGTTGGTTCCTTAGCTGTTTCAACTGTCTTTTTTTCAAGGGTTTTTTCTTNTGTCCCNTCTTTACGGGATTGTGCNCAGCTCGTAAAAATGATGGCAAAAGCCATTAATAGTATTATATTCTTCATCTTCTTTTTTGTTTAATTGTGAGGTAGAGACGTTGCGCCGCAACATCTCTACCCATTATTTTCTATTTTATACCCAATATTTTTTTTAACATTTGTTTATCAATTTCAGCACCTGCAAAATCATCGAATTTTTTTTCAGTTGCTTCTATGATATGTTTTTTAATAAATGCTGCGCCTTCTCTTGCNCCTTGCTCAGGACTTTTAACACAACATTCCCATTCCATAACGGCCCAAACATCACAAGCGTATTCTGTTAGTTTCGTGAAGATCGTTTTAAAATCTATCTGCCCATCACCTGGCGAACGGTAACGNCCTGCACGNTCTTGCCAATCGTTATACCCNCCAAAAGCGCCTTTTTTTCCCGTTGGGTTAAACTCGGAATCNTTAACATGAAAGGCTTTTATAAACTGATGATAATGATCTATATACTCGATATAATCCAATTGTTGCAATACAAAATGTGAAGGATCATAAAGAATGTTTACACGTTTATGATTCCCGGTAGCTTCTAAGAAACGCTCAAAAGTATCGCCGTCGTGAATGTCTTCGCCGGGGTGTACTTCATAACACACATCAACCCCATTTTCATCATAAACATCAAGGATAGGCAACCAGCGTTTGGCCAGTTCTTCAAAACCCATTTCAACCAATCCTTTAGGGCGTTGCGGCCAAGGATGCCAGGTATGCCANANTAANGCNCCNGAAAANGTNGCATGCACATTAAGTCCTAAACGTCTGCTTGCAACAGCNGCTTTCTTTACGGTATCGATCGCCCATGCGGTTCTGGCTTTAGGGTTATTCTTCACCGCATCGGGTGCAAAATTATCGAACATCAAATCGTAAGCCGGGTTAACTGCCACTAATTGTCCTTGCAAGTGGGTTGATAATTCGGTNATTTCTAATCCGTNACTATTTATAGTGCCTTTTAATTCGTCGCAATAGGTTTGGCTTTCGGCAGCCTTATCCAAATCAATTAAAAAATNTTCCCAAGTAGGTATTTGTATGCCTTTATAGCCTAAATCTGCCGCCCATTTACACATNCCATCTNAGGTGTTGAATGGCGCNTTANTATCTACAAATTGTGCTAAAAATACGGCTGGGCCTTTTATTGTTTTCATATCTATGCCTGCGAAAGCAGGTATCTTATTAGTTATATTATTANTTTTTAATTCCGTACATGTATANCATTGTAGAGGCGCAANGCNTTGCGCCTCTACAATGATTTCATTTCAATCTATATCCACCCAAACGTTTCCGTTTTGATGCGATTCTACCACGCGTTCAATAAAATTCATGCCNCGAACGCCATCGGTTATCGTAGGAAACTCACCATGATTATANGGTTCTTTTTTAATAGCCTTGGCAATGCCTTTATAAATATTGCCCATAGAATCAAAAATGCCTTCGGGATGTCCCGGTGGTAGTTTTGTGCCATCTAGAGAAAGTTCCGAATTATAGGAATGCCCCGGTTTTAAAACTTGAAGTGGCTTNCCATCTTCCAAAAGGTATAAATAATTTGGGTTTTCCTGTTCCCATTTTAAACCTGCTTTTTCGCCGTAAATTTGTACGGTAAAATTATTTTCTTCGCCCGTAGCAATCTGACTGGTNCGAATCACGCCTTTTACATTCTCAGAACAACGTATTAAAACNGTNCCATCCACATCCATTTTATTATCATCATAAACGTAATTGAGATCGGCCAATACCGAATTTACCTTTAATTGAGACAGGTATTCGATCATATCGAAAGCATGGGTGCCAATGTCGCCAATGCAACAACTTATACCGCCCTTTTCAGGATCTAAACGCCATGTATTGGCACGTTGTTCGGCATCATGTATCACAGGGTTTATCCAACCTTGGTAATATTGTGCATCTATTTTTTGAACTTTCCCTATAACTCCCGAAGCAATCATCTCTCGCATTTGNCGNACCATAGGGTAACCCGTATAAGTATANGTAACCGCAAAAATAGTTCCCGCCTTTTGAAGGGTNCTTTCTAATATCTTAGCCTCTTCATAACTCGTGGTCATGGGTTTTTCGCAAATCACATGAAAGCCATTTTCCAAAAGCTTTTTCGCCATAGGGAAATGCAGAAAATTAGGTGTTAATATCGATACCACTTGCATGCGTTCGGTCTCGGGAAGTTTTAGTTCCTCCTCAATAAGCGTGTCAAAATCAATATAAACGCGTTTTGTCGCTAAGCCAATTTTTTCGGCAAAACCTACATTGTCTTCCCAAACAGGATTGAATACCCCACCAACAATTTGATATTGGTCATACATCGACGACGCCACGCGGTGTAAAACACCTATTAGCGAATCGCCTCCA
>JAESQB010000173.1 GCA_016765375.1 Flavobacteriaceae bacterium
CTTAAACAAAATTTAAAACTCACTTTTCTAGATACAAAACCATCCTCATCTAAAGGCCGCACTGGATAACATAGTATTTATGAACCAATAGCTTTGCATCACTCTGTAAATTATAATATAATTATATTTATGTAATAGATTAAATTTTATTTATATATACTATTGATTTTAAAATAGTTATTGTTATTTTTATGAACTCACAATATTTGAAATGAACAAGCAATTATTAGTACACTACAACAAACTTTCTACCAAAGAAAGGAAAAGTGTGCTTGTTAAATTTGATGAATCCCCCAAAGCCAAACGATTACTATCTTTCCTGGAATCATATGAAGGAACGAATTTCAAATCAAGGGAGGCTGTTAAGGATATCTATATTGATGACTTAGTAACAACTAAATTTGAAAAATTACAGAACAGATACTTTAAACTTAGAAAAAAAGTTCTGGCAGAACTCTCGACAGAACAAAAGAATATAAGCCAGATTGCAGAGTTGCCAGATGAAGAAAGACAGCTACATTATTGTCTTGAATTGATCCGAAACAACGAACACAGCATTGCAGTTAAAGAACTTCAAACCCTTATCAATAAATGTCTTTACAAAAATATTTTCGAGTTGTTACCAGACCTCTACTTCCAATTAGAATATTGTTTTCAGGTACTAAACCAACATGATGAATCACAAAAAATATTTGAGGATCACCATAAAGCAATTGAGCTTGAAAAGAACTTCAGATCTCAGCAATTACTTTCTAAACAGGCATATCACTTTTGCGTAACCAAGGGGTTCAAAAATGCAAGATCCTATTTATATAAAATGAAGGAAATTTCTCATCAGAATAAAGATTATCCAAGGTTTTCCCTCAACTATCATTTTGCTTCTTTTAGTTTAGGGATGATCTCCTGGGGCAACAAACTGCATGCATCCTCAAGGCATTACAATCATATTAAAAAAATCAGGGGTGAGAATCCTGAAATGCCCATACTCAATTATGATTCGGGATATCTATTTACATCCGAGTATTACTTGCTCATTTCACAAGCCAGTTATGAATATTTCAAAGGTGATATTGAAAAATCCTATGAGTGCATAAAAAGATCATGGGAGATTCTATCTAATAACCCGAACCTGAGTATTAAAAAATCAGAAAATCATTACAGAAATAAAATGCACATTGAAGTTGCAGCAGAAAAATTTGAAGAAGCAATAAAGACATGTGAAGAACTATTAGAATATCAGCGAGAACAGGGGATATTTGAAAACCAATTGCTTGCATACGCAGAATTAGCACAAATTTATATTCATGCCTGGCCTAAAAAACTTTATGACAATCCTGACCTCTTACTTGAAAATATAGATAAATACATTTTCAAATTAAAGCGCAAAGACCCCCAACGATTATTAGGCGAAATATATGCTCTTAAAGCCTCCTTGTTATTTCTGAAAGGAGAATACGAGGATGCCGTTAGTACGTACAAAGTTAAATCTTGTGCTACCCTTTGTAGTTCGTTAGGGCTGGAATTATATGAAGATCTTTTCAAATTACCTTTAGATAAAACACAGGATAAAATAAATACGCTGCGAACTAAAATTCAAAAAAAGTTATTCAAACAGCAAACGCACAAAATTGAAGGTGAACTTAAATGGATACTCAGGATGGTTTACTTTCTAAATCGTATTCAGAAAAATCAATTTCATCTGAATTTAAACGTATAAGATCTGTATTTTTCATGCCTTCTTCAAGGCGGGTGGCATATTCTACAAGTTTCTCGGGTTCGGTTTCAAATAATTTTTGAAGCTGTTCTAGTGCGCTAATCCAATTGGTTTTAGGCAAATAAGTACCTCCCCAAACCGGCCTGCCATCTGGTAAGGCAATGATGTTTAATGGCCAACCACCTCTGCCTGTCATAAGCTGGAGCGCATTCATGTATATTTGGTCGACATCGGGTCGCTCTTCCCGATCTACTTTTATGCTGATGAAATTTTTATTCATTACCGAAGCTACGGTACTGTCTTCAAAACTTTCATGTTCCATGACATGGCACCAATGGCAAGAGGCATAACCAATGCTTATTACCATTAGTTTTTGTTGGTCTGTCGCGGCTTTAAGCGACTTAGAATTCCAGGACCTCCAATCTACAGGATTGTGGGCATGTTGCAGTAAATACGGACTTGTTTCNTGAACAAGTTCGTTGGTGAATTTAAAATCCATATCGTTTTTTGTTTGGCTTGTACATGAGTAAAAGAGTGTAAGTAAAAACGAAATTAATAAATAGCGCGGTATCATAGCTCCAATTATAAGAAAAAAAAAGCGCTTTTTAAATAAAAAAGCGCTTTTAATTAAATTTATAAAAAGGATTTAATTATATCGATTTGGGAAATATAAATTAAATGTTTTTTCTTTTAAGATAAAATGATCATAAGAGTAGGTCATTTTCATAACATGAACTTTATGCTTAACTCTAAATGNGTTAAATCATTCAATATTTTTTTGAGGTTTCTTACTTTACCTGTTAAATAGAGGTTTTCAATTTTACCTAATAAATAAAAGAACGTTCTTATAAATTTAAGTTAACATAAGTAGTGATCAAGACAGACTTGGGGCAACAATTATTGTATTTCGAATGTAATTTTTACATTAACTCTAAACTCGATAATTTTTCCATTTTCNACNGAAGCACTCTGTTCATTTATATAAACTGAACGGATGTTTTTTACGCTCTTCGAAGCTTCCTTTACGGCGTTTTCGGNGGCTTTCACNCAACTTTCAGTAGAATTTGAGAGAACTTCAATAAATTTAATACTGCCATGCTAAATTATATTACAAGGCAAATAAATTATAAAGCGTTTAAAAAAAAGAAAAAAAATATTTTTTTTTTGAAATTATCCGTTTATGGCGATAACATGTTCAACTTTCCCGTTTAAAAGTTCTTTTAACATATTTTCTATGCCATTTTTTAGGGTTACGGTAGAAGAAGGGCATCCGCTGCAGGCACCCTGTAATACAACTTTTACTGTTTTACTGGCTTTGTCATAGCCTTTAAATGCGATGTTTCCACCGTCACTTGCTACGGCTGGTTTAACATATTGATTTAAGATGTNTATTATTTCTTTTGAAATATCATCAAGNTCAAGTGCTGTTTCTGGGTTTTCATTTTCAGCAACTACAGTTGTTTTAGAAGGTTTTAAAATGCCATCTTTTAAAATGGGCTTACCCGTTTCTATATAGNTTTTTATAAACTCACGAAGCTCTAAGGTNATTTCCTGCCATTCTANAATATCGTATTTTGTTACAGAAATGTAATTGTCACTTATAAACACTTCTTTTACAAATGAAAATTGAAAAAGAGCTTGTGGTAGNGGTGCGAATTGGGTGTCGTCTATGCTTTTAAATTCAAAAAGACCTTCTACNAGCGTTTTATTTGCTACAAATTTTAGAACCCCAGGGTTTGGCGTGCTTTCGGCATAGACAGTTACTGGTATTTTTTTTGAAGTTTCCTTTTTTGAAATTACGGGTTTACCAGAATTTAAATAATTTTCAATTTGCTCTGCCACTTCGTTTTGAACGTCTTCCCAAGTTACTATGGCATAACGTTCGATAGCAATAAAATTTTGAGAAACATAAATTTTCTTAACAAAAGGGAGNTGAAAAAGTTGTTGTGCCAAGGGGCTTTCAGAGGCTTCATCTATATTATTAAATTCAAAACTTTCTGAGGATGTAAAAAAGGTGTTGGCAACAAATTTTACTATAAGATCATTGCTTGTAGGCTGTACNGATATGGTGGTATTTTCCATAGAATTTNTTTTTGCAAAGTTATGAAAACTATTGGNGCTTGCGAATGGTTTTAAGATAAAAATGGGAGTTCTAAAANNCCGGTTTTTAGNTTANCANNGNCCTTANTTGGTTATTTTCTTTAAGCCGGCAATGGTTGAAATGGGGTTGTCTGATTTAAACACATAACTTCCTGCAACCAAGACGTCGGCNCCTGCTGCAACCANTTGTGCNGCATTTTTATTGGTTACNCCNCCGTCAATTTCTATACGNGTNGCTGCNCCTTTTCGGTTTATTAANGCTTTTAATTGGGTGATTTTATCGTANGTNTTTTCTATAAAACGCTGTCCGCCAAAGCCGGGATTAACACTCATAAGGCAAACAAGGTCTATATCGTTTATGGTGTCTTCAAGCAAACTTATATTGGTATGCGGGTTTAATGCTACTCCTGCNANCATNTTTTCATTTTTAATGGCTTGTAGGGTGCGGTGTAAATGCGTACAGGCCTCATAGTGTACGGTAAGCACATTGCTGCCNAAATCGGCAAAGGTTTTTATATACCTGTCCGGATCGACGATCATGAGGTGCACGTCTATTGTTTTATTGGCGTGCTTTGCGATGTCTCTAAGCACAGGCATGCCAAAAGAGATGTTGGGCACAAAAACACCATCCATAATGTCGATATGAAACCAATCGGCCTCACTGGCATTTACCATTTCTATATCACGCTGTAAATTGGCAAAATCTGCTGCTAAAATCGAGGGAGCAATGAGTGTACTCATGAGGGCGATTGTTTTTTGCAAATATAGTTAAAAGGAAGTTGTTGTNGGTTGTTAGTTGTCAGTGAATAGNATGTAGCAAGTAATAGTCATTTTGTAAAAAACAATAAACTGGAAAGAAGATTAATATNCACATGTTAAATTATTAGGNGCAAAAAAAATATTTACCATAGAAATGATAATAGTGCTCAAAAATTTAAAATAAATCAAAAATCAGCCTGTCCCGATGTCNTTCGGGATTAATCCTTGTTCTTAAATCAAAAGAAAANGTGGGAAACGAGCATATAGANAAACTACTGCTTATTGCAAAANTGAANGATTTAGNGAGAGGCTATAAAAACGAAAACCCCGGTAATCAGCCGAGGTTTTCTTTCATCAATCAAAAAACGAACAGTTAGTTTTAACTGTTTGTAGCGTTTATTGAGCCTTAGCCCAAGTATGTTTTTAATATTTTACTTCTAGACGTGTGTTTTAAACGTCTTATAGCTTTTTCTTTAATTTGGCGAACACGTTCGCGGGTTAAATCAAAGGTTTCNCCAATTTCTTCTAAGGTCATAGGATGTTGATTTCCTAAGCCAAAGTATAAGCGAATCACATCGGCCTCACGAGGTGTTAGTGTTTCTAAAGCACGTTCGGTTTCGGTGCGTAGCGATTCGTGTAATAAAGCACGGTCTGGGTTTGGAGATTCNCCACTTCGCAATACATCGTAGAGGTTAGAATCTTCACCTTCAACTAAAGGTGCATCCATAGAGACGTGACGTCCAGAATTTTTCATAGACTCCTTAACATCGTTAATGGTCATGTCTAATTCTTTTGCNATTTCTTCGGCAGAAGGTGGACGTTCATGGGCTTGCTCTAAAAAGGCATAGGCCTTATTGATTTTATTGATAGAACCAATTTTATTTAAGGGCAAACGTACGATACGTGATTGTTCGGCCAAAGCCTGTAANATAGATTGTCTGATCCACCAAACGGCATAAGAGATAAATTTAAAACCACGGGTTTCATCAAAACGTTGTGCGGCTTTTATAAGNCCTAAATTACCTTCGTTAATTAAATCGGGAAGGGTTAGTCCTTGNTTTTGATACTGNTTNGCAACCGATACNACAAATCGNAAATTNGCCTTAGTTAATTTTTCTAATGCCNGGCGATCTCCNGCTTTAATACGTTGTGCTAACTCTACCTCTTCATCTGCGGTAATTAAGTCAACTTTTCCTATCTCCTGTAGATATTTATCTAAGGAGGCGGTTTCTCTGTTAGTAACCTGTTTGGTAATTTTAAGCTGTCTCATTTAATAGNTCNCTTGGGTTTTTAATTNTAATAGTTGCAATATGCGTATAGTTATACGTATAAATAATTAAAATGTTACAAGAGCATTCATGTTTTTAAATGGTTTGATAAAATAATGTGAGCTAATATATATAATTTTTAGTTTTATATCAAATACGAATAGGGTGTTAATTTAAACACCTTTAGACATGGCATTGGTTTTTTGTCTAAAATGCTTTTAATGAGGTTGCTATTGATTGAAATTAAGGTGACTTCATTTTAAAAAAAAAGCCGCTTCAAAATTTGAAGCGGCTTTTACTTATAAAAAAATTAATTTTTTAATCTCGAGATCTTCTATCGTCTCTGCGATTATCACGTCCACGATTGTCTCGTCCACGACTATCATTACTTCTTGGTGGGCGTTCTACATAACCTTCAGGTTTTGGTAAAATTGCCTTACGAGACACTTTTTCTTTTCTGGTTCTCGGATCTATGCCAAAGTATTTAACATCGATAACATCTCCTAATTTTAAAACATCGTTAACATCGTTAGTACGTTCCCAAGCCAGTTCAGAAATATGTAATAGTGTTTCGTTTCCTGGAGCATCTAGATATTCAACCACAGCGCCAAAGTCTAACATTTTAATCACTTTCACCTCATAAACACTTCCTTTTTCAGGTTTAAAGGTGATGGAGGCAATTTTGGCCAATACGGCATCTATACCTTCTTGATCTGTTCCTAGAATTTCTACAATACCCTGCTCGTCCACTTCATTGATAACAATAGTAGTTCCAGTTGTTTTCTGTAATTCTTGAATCACTTTTCCGCCAGGGCCTATTAATGCACCAATAAACTCTTGAGGAATGGTTTCGGTTACCATTTTTGGAGCGTGTGCTTTAACGTCTACATTAGATTGTGCAATGGTATCGGTTAATTTTTCAAGAATATGTAAACGTCCGTCACGAGCTTGCATAAGGGCTTTTACTAAAATTTCGTAGGGTAAGCCTTTAACTTTAATATCCATTTGGCAGGCTGTGATCCCGTCTTTAGTTCCGGTTACTTTAAAGTCCATATCACCTAAATGATCTTCGTCACCAAGGATATCACTTAAAACGGCGTAGTTATCACCATCTGTAATGAGTCCCATGGCAATTCCTGAAACGGGATTTTTAAGTTGCACGCCGGCATCCATAAGAGCCATAGTTCCTGAACATACCGTTGCCATAGATGAAGAACCGTTAGATTCTAATACCTCTGATACGACACGAACAGTATAAGGACAATCTTCGGCAATCATACCTTTTAAGGCACGTTGTGCTAAGTTTCCGTGACCAATTTCACGACGCGAAGTTCCTCTTAAAGGTCTTGCTTCGCCTGTACAAAATGGTGGGAAGTTATAATGTAAATAGAAAGTTTCTTCGCCTTGTTGTGTTGGCATGTCAATGATACTGGCTTCTCTGGAAGTACCTAAAGTTACCGTAGCCAAAGCTTGCGTTTCGCCACGTGTAAAAATAGCCGAACCGTGTGTTGAAGGTAGGTAATCAATTTCACACCAAATAGGGCGAACTTCGGTAGTTTTTCTACCATCTAAGCGAATACCTTCATTAAGTGTTAAATTTCTAATGGCTTCTTTTTGAGCCTTGTTGTAGTATTTTGAAATTAAATCGCCATTTTCTTCTTGTTCTTCTTCAGAGAATAGGGCGATCACTTCGTCTTTTACTTCTGAAAAAGCGGTACCGCGTTCTAATTTTGAAGCGCCTCTTTTAGCGATAGCGTAACACTTATCATAAGCGAATTCGTGAATCTTTTGTTCAATAGCTTCGTCGGTTACTTCACCTTCGTATTCACGTATTTCTTTTTTACCTACGGCTTCAGCCAAACGTACTTGAGCTTCACATTGTGTTTTTATGGCTTCATGGGCAACTTTTATGCCTTCTGCCATTTCTTCTTCAGAAACTTCTTTCATCTCGCCTTCTACCATAGCCACGCTATCTGTAGAGGCACCAACCATAAGATCGATATCGGCTTCTGCAAGCTGTG
>JAESQB010000174.1 GCA_016765375.1 Flavobacteriaceae bacterium
TTATTGGTCGCAATATTAATTGCTTCTAAATTTAAGCCTTCAGTATAGGCACGACGTCCAACGGATACCAAACAGTAATCGCCGGTAAAAACAACTTCATTTCCTTTTTTATCGGTAGCTGTAACGGTTATAGCATCGCCATTTCTTTCCACAGCACTCACACGATGTGAAACCGCAAATTTTACCTTCTGCTTTTTTAAAGCCTTGGTTAATTCTTTACTCTGAGCCACATCCATGGTAGGGATTATACGATCCAAAAACTCTATCACAGTTACTTCGGCACCTAAACGTTTATATACCTGTCCTAATTCCAGACCTATAACACCACCACCAATCACCATCAAGTGTTTGGGGATTTCTTTTAGTTTTAATGCTTCGGTAGAGGTGATAACCCTTTCTTTATCAAGTGTGATAAAGGGTAAATTAGAAGGTTTACTTCCCGTAGCAATAATGCTGTTTTTGGCTTCAATAGTCTCCGTTTTTTCTTCCGAAGAAATTTTAATATGCGTAGCATCCTCAAAAGTACCGAGGCCATGAAACACATCGATATTATTTTTCTTCATCAAATAATCTATACCTGCGGTAGTTTGGTCAACAACAGAATCTTTACGAGCTATCATTTTTTCCAAGTTTACCTTTACTTCGCCAGGTATTTCAATGCCATGCTCTTCAAAATGCTTTACCGCATGGTCAAAGTGATGAGACGAATCTAACAGGGCTTTACTAGGTATACAGCCCACATTAAGGCAAGTACCGCCAAGGGTGTTATATTTTTCAATTAATGCGGTTTTTAAACCCAATTGTGAGCATCGGATAGCGGCTACATAACCACCGGGTCCAGAGCCAATTACGGCAACATCATAGATATTCATAAACTATATATCAAAATTTTCAATTGCAAAATTACAATTATATGTGGTGATGAGCAATAAAAAAATAAGGAACTCATTCCCATTTTTTATTAACCAGGAAAACCTAACAGAGGGCCCATGCCTACGCTAAACAACCAACTGCCATAAATGGCATGTTGTATTGAAACTAAAAAGGTAGATTGTGTTTTATGATAGGTCCAGGCAAATATTAAACCGCCAATTAATGTTATTATTTGTACCATAAGACTTCCGAAAAACAAATGCGCCAATGAAAAAATTATGGCATTAACATATATAAATAATTGAGTATTTGAAAACAACGCTTTATAGCGTTTAAAATAAAATGTTCGGTATATAAGTTCTTGAGGATAAACCGATAACAGGCTATATATACCAACAAAAAGCAACCATGTTTGTGGTTTTTCTATGACCATATAAAACAAATAGCTTTTCTCTACAACATACATGTAAATTGTTGTAAATACTATGATAATCCCCAACTGCATAAAGGTTCGTTTCCAAAACCATTTTAAATGAGGTTTTCTTTTATTTTCAAAAGTTTTCCAATAATTTTTAAGCAGTACAAATATTATATAAACAAAGCCTAAAAGGATTAAAAATGCTTTAATACGGATATTATACTTTATGGTAAGACTAAGTGGTAGTAAAACAAAAAGTATTAAGAATTCGATACTGAGTAACAGGCGTTTTGTCATTATTTAAAGTTCAATTGCGGTACTGTGTTTTACTTCTCTAATACTAAAAGCACTATGCGTACTGCCTATATGTTTGATGGCTGTTAATTTATTAACCATAAATTCTCTAAAGGCATTCATGTCTGATACGTACACTTTTAAGATATAATCGTAATCACCACTCACATGATGGCATTCTACAATTTCTTTAATTTTTAAGACTTCAGCTTCAAATTTTGTCAAATAATCTTTAGAATGCTCNGCAAGNTTNATATGNCAAAAAGCCATATATGCCTGATTAATTTTTTCTTTNNTNACNANGGCNACATANGCATTTATNACNCCTGTTCGCTCCAGNTTTTTTATNCGNTCATAAACNGCAGTAACCGATAAGTCCAATTTATTAGACAAGGCTTTGTGGGTTTGCTTACTATCATTTTGCAAAAGATTTAATAAACGTTTATCGATGGCATCAAAAGACATAATGAAAAATTTTCTTTATTATTTAATTTAAAATCTAAATTAGTGATTTTTATTCTATATAATGACAAAAATATAGTTTTATATTTTATTTAATTCAATTCGTATTGATTTTTAAACTANAAAGATTGAGTTTTGCTTTTCAAACATAAAACACATATCATGTCATTTAAACCCGCAGACAACATACAAGATATACAATACTTTGGAGAATTTGGAGGCATCAATCCTTCNATTTCCGATTCATCTACATATACCTTTCTTTCGGCCAANACCATGTTCGATACCTTTGAAGGCAATGCCGAAGGTTGTTATCTGTATTCCAGNCATACCTCGCCCAGTAATTTATATTTAGGTGAAGCGCTAGCCGCAATGGAAGGTACTGAAACCGCTAATGTAGCAGCTTCGGGNATGGGCGCCATAACACAGGTACTTTTACAATTGTGTCAAAATAACGACCATGTCGTGGCCAGTCGAACCATATATGGAGGCACCTATGCTTTTTTAAAGAATTTTGCACCCAGNTTAAATATACAAACNTCATTTGTTGATATCACAAAATTAGAACAGGTAGAAGCTGCCATAACTGAGCAAACCAAAATTCTTTATTGCGAAAGCGTTAGCAATCCTTTATTAGAGGTTGCCGACTTAAAGGCCTTGGCAAAAATGGCAGACAAGCACAATATAAAACTGGTGGTTGACAATACTTTTTCGCCTCTTTCCATCTCCCCTTCGGTTTTGGGTTCTCATATTATCATACACAGTTTAACAAAATATATAAACGGNTCAAGCGATACGGTTGGTGGTGTGGTTTGTGGCAGTCAAGCTTTTATTGATGATTTGCGNAATGTNAACAACGGTGCGGCTATGNTATTGGGGGCAACCATGGATAGCTTTAGAGCNGCTTCTATATTAAAAAATATTAGAACACTCCATATTCGTATAAAGCAGCATAGCATGAATGCCTTATTTTTAGCTCAAAAATTTGAAGGCCTNGGTTTAAAAACCGTNTATCCCGGTCTCGAATCACATCCCGGGCATCTGCTCTTTAAAGACATGATGAATNCCGAATACGGCTTTGGTGGTATGTTAACCCTTGATGTTGGCAGTTTAGACAAAGCCAACGCCCTTATGGAGCTCATGCAGGAACGCAATTTAGGCTATCTTGCTGTGAGTTTAGGTTTTTACAAAACCTTGTTTAGCGCTCCTGGCACCTCTACCTCTTCTGAAATTTCTGAAGAAGAACAAAAAGAAATGGGATTATCAGACGGTTTGATACGCTTTTCAATTGGTTTAGACAATAATATTGAACGCAGTTTTGAAGTTATTAAAAGCTGTATGGAAACCCTTAAAATAATTTGAAAATAAAAATTATACCCATTTTAAAATTGGTACTTAACTCTAAAAGTTAAACGGCTTTGTTCCACTTTAGAAAAAATTATCTATCCTGGTTTTTTTGCATAGAAGAATACAAAATCGTAACATTACGCCTATAAAAATATTGCGTTTATAAACCCATAAAATTTTATTCGTGAAAAGTCAAGACATAAATCCCAAGCAAGCTCAAGACATAAACATTATAGAAAATAAAGAGTTAAACATATGGGAGGCATTAATACCCGTTATTGCCTTAGTTGGCATGTTGTTTTACAACGTTTTTTATGCCTTTGGCGATGATGCTTTAAGTGGTTCTAATCAATTTATTCTTTTATTGGGGGCTGCTGTTGCCGCTATCGTTGGGTTTAAAAATAAAGTTTCTTATAAACAGATGATCGATGAGGTTGCTGAAAATGTAAAATCAACCACGGGAGCATTGCTTATTTTACTTTTTGTAGGCTCCCTTGCCGGCACTTGGCTTATTAGTGGTATCATTCCTTCTATGATTTATTACGGTTTACAAATATTAAACCCTTCTATATTTTTACCAGCCTGCGTGGTTATTTGTTCTATTATATCCATAGCTACAGGAAGTAGCTGGACAACATCGGCTACCGTTGGTATTGCTTTAGTTGGCATAGGAAATGCTCTAGGCATACATGCTGGGATGACTGCCGGTGCCGTTATATCGGGTGCTTATTTTGGTGATAAAATGTCACCGCTTAGCGATACCACAAATTTGGCTCCTGCCATGGCTGGCGGTGAACTGTTTGATCATATTAAATATATGGCTTATACCACCATACCAACCATTGTATTTACCCTTATTATTTTTATTTTTATAAGTTTCACCATAGATGCTGAAGGCGTTACAGACACCTCGGCTATGTTAGCTTCTATTAAAAGTTCTTTTAATGTGAGTCCATGGTTATTTTTGGTTCCTGCAGTGGTTATCTTTTTGATCATCAAAAAAACACCACCTTTAATTGCTCTATTAATAGGTACATTACTGGGTGGGGTATTTGCCCTCATATTTCAACCAGACATTGTTGCAAAAATTGGAGGCGGCGAGTCTTTAAATTTTCTTTCGGGTTATAAAGGCGTCATGAATGCGATGACCGTTGATACGGCTATCGAAACTACAAGTGTTGAACTCAACGATTTATTTTCCTCAGGAGGCATGAGTGG
Organism: Flavobacteriaceae bacterium; assembly: GCA_016765375.1. GTDB lineage: Bacteria > Bacteroidota > Bacteroidia > Flavobacteriales > Flavobacteriaceae > NORP215. Next base: position 4,613 of record JAESQB010000174.1, read on the forward strand.
CATGTTAGGTACCATTTGGCTTATAATATGTGCCATGGTTTTTGGAGGCGTTATGGATGCTATTGGCGCCTTATCTAAAATAAGCAAGTCTGTTTTAAATCTTTTTGATACCATTTTTGGACTGTTTGCCAGTACGGTAATCAGCTGTGTGGGTTTAAATGCATTGGCTTCAGATCAATATTTGGCCATTGTTATTCCAGGGCGCATGTACAGAAAAGCCTTTGAAGACAAAGGATTAGCACCAGAAAACCTAAGTCGAACCCTTGAAGATGCCGGTACGGTAACTTCGGTTTTAGTACCGTGGAATACTTGTGGGGCTTATCAAAGTACTGTGTTGGGCGTTGATACCATGTCGTATGCAGGTTATGCTTTCTTTAATTATTTAAGTCCTTTTACCACACTAATTTTTGCAGGCTTTAGGATAAAGATCAAACAGCTCTCTTTAATAGGCTATAAAATTAAAGCTTAGCTGTGTTAAATGATTATGATAAAATAATTTAAAATGATAAAACTTAAAATTGTATTTTTAACCTTAAAGAATCAATTAAGTGGAAGATAATATTATCAAAAATCGAATTTTAAGTTTTAAATATGCTTTTAAAGGTGCCTACTTACTCATAAAGAAAGAGACAAGCATAAAAATTCATATAACACTTGCTATAATAGCATGCATAATGGGTTTTTATTTTGGGATAACTAAAACAGAATGGATGATTCAATTATTAACCATTGCCTCAGTAATTTCAACAGAAGGATTAAATACCGCAGTTGAAGAAATTGCCAATTTTATGCATCCCGAGCAACACAGTAAAATAGGCTATATAAAAGACATAGCTGCAGGTGCTGTTTTTTTTACAGCACTAGTAGCCCTAATTATCGGTCTAATAATTTATTTACCTTATTTATATTAGGTTTTTTTTATTCTTGAATTCATACAAAACCCCTTACAATTTGTATTTTTGTGAGAAATTAAATTGTTTTAATGGCTAAAAAAAGGACGAAAGCTAAAGGTTTAAAAAAAACTAATCCAGAAGTCGCCAAAAGGCGAAAGATAGTTTTTGGAAGCTTTTTAATGGTATTGGGAATAGGCCTTACCATAGCCTTTATTTCGTTTTTATCACATTGGCAGGAAGACCAAAGCATCCTATCTCAGATAAGTGACAGAAGTCAACAAGCCAATAATCTACTCAATAAATTTGGCGCATCAATAAGTCATTTTTTTATATATAAGGGTCTAGGTCTTGCCGCGTTCATAATGAGTTCTCTTATTTTTTTAAGTGGTATCTATCTTTTTTTCGGTTTAAAAAAAACAAAACTAAAAAACTTTTGGTTTTGGGGCATACTAGTCATGTTATGGCTATCGGTTTTTCTAGGTTTTTTCGCAGACCGAAATACCCTTTTAGGGGGTACCGTTGGTTTAGAAACTAATTTATACCTCCAAGATTACCTGGGACTTACCGGAACAGCATTGCTAATGGGCTTTTTAGCCATGACTTATTTGGTATTCAGAATAAAGCTCACTCCAGAAAAAATAGGTTTCTATTTTAAAAAGACAAAAAGCCAAATTACTGCCGATTTTAAAATAGAAGAACAAACTCCAGCGTCAACCCCTCCAACAACCTCTCCTATTTTTGAGACTACTACAAATAATATCGATTTAGATATTGTAG
>JAESQB010000175.1 GCA_016765375.1 Flavobacteriaceae bacterium
ACATCAAACTCTTGTTCTATATAAATTTCTTTTACCCAGTTTATATTAGCACTCTTACTGGCTTGAAGGTTAATCTCTTTTATGGCCCAGGTGCTGTCATTTACCCAAAAATCGCCTTTAAAGGTGAGCTCATTTTTACGCCTTGGGTAATACACAATATTATAACACCATTTATTATCGCGGTAAGCAGAGTCTAAAAGCACATAATTATAAACCCCTATACCGGTTCGGGAAAGTGGGCTGGTAAATGCCTTGTCGAAAAATTTAAGGTAGTTGTCGTAAACGTCGTATTCAGAATAGAGGTCTTTTACAAATTCAATAAGGGTTTGATTATTGCTAAAACCTGAGTTTTTATTGCCCTCTAAAATTTCTTTCTGAGCATTTAATGCATTATCACCATATACTTTAGAANAGGCCTCGTTAATAAAAATAGGCAGATAGGTTTTTCCGGTAACTCTAGAGGTATCTACCATATCAAAGATAAATTCCATGCCTTTAAAGAGCTTGCTCTTTATAAGGCTACTATCTATGGTATTGAGATCAAATTCTAATTTTTCGTATTTGGCGTATTGGTATTGTTTAAATTTTTTAACGCCATTTTCCCGTCTATTTTCCCAGATCTTTCTCAGAATATCAATGGCAGGATTATTTTTTTTAGATTGTTTTCCACTAAAAACAACCACTTCATCTAAAGCAGCAGCCTCTTCTTCAAGCTTAATCACCATGTCATAGGTCACCCTGCTTTTAAGGGAGATTTCCTTAGTNCTAAATCCTACAAACGAAATAACAACGGCCGTATAATTGGCGTCAGATTCTAAATAAAAACGACCATTTTCATTAGTAATGGTGCCTTCTTGAGAATTTTTAAAAATAACGTTGGCAAAAGGAATTGGATTGTTAGATTGATCTTTTACCAACCCGCTAATCTTTGTTTGAGACCANCNGGTGANTGTANAAAANNCNATTAAAAAAAANAGTTTGTAATTCATTCTTTAAACATAAGCTCNTTTANTAATTCTTTCCACTCGACAAAATTTGTGCCAGAAAGCCAAAAACAATTTTCAGAGGGACATATCCAAGATATTGTTTTTAGAAAAGCTTAAATTTTAAACGTCAAACTTTTTATGAAATTATAGATATAATACCTTTTTTACCGCTTTAATCACATCGTCACTATTGGGCAACCATTCTTTAAGTAAAACAGGTGAATAAGGTGCTGGGGTATCAGCAGTATTAATTTTTATGATTGGTGCGTCTAAATAATCAAAAGCCTGTTCTTGTATTTGGTAGGTAATTTCTGTAGAAATATTACCAAAAGGCCAGGATTCTTCAAGAATAATTAAACGGTTGGTTTTTTTAACTGAATTTATAATCGCATCATAATCCATAGGACGTATGGTGCGCAGGTCAATTATCTCACANGAAATNCCTTCCTTTTCTAAGACATCGGCNGCTTTATAGGCTTCTTTTATNATTTTTCCAAAAGAGACAATAGTTACNTCTTTTCCNTCNCGCTTAATATCGGCAATACCTAANGGGATAATATATTCACCTTCGGGTACTTCGCCTTTATCGCCNTACATCTGTTCAGATTCCATAAAAATTACAGGATCGTCATCTCTAATGGCTGCTTTTAATAAGCCTTTGGCGTCTTTTGGATTTGATGGCACCACTACTTTCAATCCCGGGCAGTTGGCATACCAACTTTCAAAAGCCTGAGAGTGTGTCGCTCCTAATTGACCAGCCGAAGCNGTTGGCCCCCTAAAAACGATGGGNATATTAAATTGCCCCCCACTCATTTGCCGCATTTTTGCCGCATTGTTTATAATTTGATCAATACATACCAATGAAAAGTTAAAGGTCATATACTCCACTATAGGGCGGTTACCGTTCATAGCCGAACCAACAGCTATTCCAGAAAAACCAACCTCCGAAATGGGGGTGTCTATAACACGATCGGCGCCAAACTCGTCTAACATGCCTTTTGAAGCCTTATAAGCCCCATTGTATTCGGCTACTTCCTCGCCCAGCAAATAAATGGTTTCATCTCTACGCATTTCTTCGCTCATGGCTTCGGCTATGGCCTCTCTAAACTGAATTGTTTTCATAAATACTTTATAAAATTTTGCTTTAGCAATATGCAGGCAAAAATAATGGTTTTAAAGCTTTGTTTCCCTATTATTTCTAAAGTTTTTTGATAGTTCTGTCGGTTTAATCCAATCTAAATTACTTTAATTGTTTTTATAAGGACTTTCGAGAGCTTAAAGAANAAAAATCCAGATAAAACACCAAAAAGAGCACCTNNNANAATATCACTTGGATAATGCACACCCAAGTAAATACGGCTNTAACTAAAAAGAATTGNCCAAATAAACAACAATGCCGGGTATTTATATTTAGTCTTAAACACGAGGTACAAAAAGCTTATTAGCGCAAAAGACGTAGAAGCGTGGCCTGAAAAAAAACTGTAATCGGTAGGGTTTATAAGGGTATGTAAACTACGCTTTAAAGCATCCACATTATTTGGTCGTATTCTGGCTACGGTATTTTTTACGCTTATTAAAACGGCAAATACCGACGCCATCATCAAAAGAGCTGTAATAAAATACACAAATCCTTTTTTAAGACTATAAGCTTTAAATATTAAGAAAAAAAGTATTAAAAAAAAAGGTATCCAGGTAGGGATTTTTGTTACGATCACCCAAAATGCATCAAAAAACTGGCTTCCTGGTGCATTGAGAAGAAGCAGTAAATTTTTATCCCAATTATATAAACAGTCTAACATCTATAACTGGCGTTTTACTGAGCCGCCAAATTCTTCAATATCGTCTTTTACCTTATTAATTTCCTTCTTCACATCTTTAGCGATATCAACATCTAAGTTTTGTGCTTTGGCACTTTTAGTTATTTCAGTCTTAATCTCGTTTGTAGCGTCTTTAAGCTGCCGCATACCCTTGCCTAAGCCTCTCGCAATTTCCGGCACTTTATCGGCACCAAAGATCATCAGCACAATAAAAATAATAAAGGCTATTTCGCCACCACTTATAAATAAATATTGAAAGGTCATCAGCTTAAAAATCAATAATCAAAGAATTAAATTCATTTATTTTTATACTGCAAAAATACACAAATTTGCGCGTATCCCCTTTTAAATTCTTCACAATAAAAAAAACGCTCCGTCTAAAATAAGTAGACGGAGCGTTAATAAAACCAAATGTTTTATTATTAACCTTTAATTTTTTCTTTAAACTTTTTAAACGCACCCAATTTTTTACGCTTAGGCCAAGCGTTATTTGAGGTATCAATATCGGCAGTTTCCAAATCGGGATCTACTACAATATTTATAATTTCCTTTTCAGAAGCAACCACCTTAGTCACTTGAACATCGTTTTTACGCCATACTTCTGGCGGAAAAGTTTCACGTTTTTTAGAACCATCAGCATAGGTGTATTCTACAATTAAAGGCATAGGGATGCCTCCTGGTTTTTCGTAAGTTACTTCGTAAAAATACTTAGGCTGTTTTAGGTTTTTTCTATCCTCAGGAGCTATATTATCCATAATAAATTCATTTATGGTTGTAAGATCTTCGGGATTAGTATTGCGCATGCTTTCATCAAACTCATCACTTCCTTCTTCTACCATAAATACCATAGGAGGTAAATCACTCTCTTTTATACCGCGTCGCTCCATCATGTCTTTAGTACGCTTGTTTATTTTTGAAGACACATAAAATCTCTTCACTTCTTTAACACCTATATCGGTATAATCTGTAGAGAAGAACCAAGATCTCCAAAACCAATCTAAATCAACCGCTGAAGCATCTTCCATCGATCTGAAGAAATCTTCTGGTGTAGGATGTTTAAACATCCAACGTTGGGCATAGGTTTTAAAGGCGTAGTCAAACAAATCGCGCCCCATAATGGTTTCTCTTAAAATATTAAGACCTGTAGCAGGTTTGGCATAGGCATTGGGACCAAATTTATGAACATTTAGACCCTTGGTCATAATAGGAGAAATAAAATCTTGATCGCCGGCCATATAATCTACTATATTTTTTGCTGGCCCTCTTCTCGAAGGATAAACATCTAAATCGCCAATAGCTTCGGGGTATTTTTTTCCAAAATCCTGTTCGGCTATATACTGTAGAAACGTGTTTAATCCTTCATCCATCCAAGTCCATTGACGCTCGTCACTATTAACAATCATAGGGAAGAAATTGTGGCCAACCTCGTGAATTATTACACCCATCATGCCATATTTAGTACGGTCACTATAAGTACCATCTGGATTTGGACGTCCAAAATTAAAGCAGATCATAGGATACTCC
>JAESQB010000022.1 GCA_016765375.1 Flavobacteriaceae bacterium
GGCTTTTTATTTTTTAAATATGCCGTTTGTATTTTATTACTTTTCCAGTTCGCGAGGAAACTTGCACTTTTAAATTCTTCAGTATTTTCAATCATCAAACGATTTATTTCAGAAGAGATATAAAAATAATTAGCCGTATGTGCCTTCGAATTAGAATGTGAATCAACTAGGATTCTGTCGCATCTAGGGTAGAAAAAACTTATCATATATCTTTACTTCAAAAAAAGATGTTCAAAGGCCACTGTTTTCACAAAGCTATCATATTACAAGCGGTTTACTATAAATTAAGGTTTAGCCTTAGCTATAGAGATGTAGAAGAGTTATTATCCATAAGAGGAGTTAAAGTAGATCATGCTACTATTCAAAGGTGGGTTTTCAAGTTCACTCCCTTTGTTGAACAACAATTTAGAAAAAGAAAGAAAACAGTTGGTAAAAGATGGAGAATGGATGAAACTTATGTTAAAGTAAAAGGGCAGTGGAGGTATTTGTATAGAGCAGTTGACAAACAAGGTAATACTGTATATTTTCTATTAACAAAGAGAAGACAGCGTATATCTGCTCAAAGATTTTTAATAAGAGCCATTGAGAACAATATCAAGCCAGAACTCATCAATATTGATAAGAGTGGGTCAAATACAGCGGCGATAAAATTATATAATAGAAGAAACTATTCAAATATAAAAATTAGGCAGTGCAAGTACTTGAATAATATTGTAGAACAAGATCATCGAATGATAAAGTGGCGTATAATGCTAGGTCTAGGCTTTAAAGAATTTGAATCTGCAAAAAGAACCATCACAGGAGTAGAAGTGGTCAGAATGATAATGAAAAATCAACTGTTGAACCCCAAAAGTTCAAGCTACAAATCATTTATATCATTAGCTTCTTAAAAATTGAATTAGTCCAAAACTTTATTATTTATTTTTAACAGATGCGACAGAACCAAAAAATTATCTTTAGTATGTAACCTTTTAAAAATTGAGAGGTCATTAATGAACAGCCATCAAAACCGATGAGAAAATTATTGGAACATCCCGAAACGCCAGACTATGTAAAAGATCAAGCTACCGTGGGCATATCACAATTAATTTAATATTATCAATATAACAACATCAAAAAAGGATCATCATGAAAAAACTAATAATAACAAAAGCTATTTTTCTATTTTCTTTATCAATCCTTTTAGCCGCTTGCCAAACAGAGAAAGAAAGTGACAACAGCATCAAAACTATGGAGGCCACTTCAAAGAACATTAAAATTTTGTGGAATGGGCAAACATATCCTTGGGAAATTAAAGATAAGATGGTAATTGATTATACCGACAAAGTGATTGGATTTATCACATCCAAGGATACAATAAGTTTTAAACTTGCCTCTGAGGATAGCATTAAGGTCAATTTTGTGATTAATAAAATTGACACTATCCAAGCTACACTTATTAGTCGACCAAGAAAAGTAGAATTTGACACCAATTATATTGAGGAAAATAAAGGCAAGTACACTGTGTTTTTACCAAAAGTGCACGAGTTAGTTAACATTAGCATTGCTTTAACTAATTCTAGTAAAAAGAATTCAAATATGGTGCATAGGTCGGACTATTATGATAAAGTGATTGCTCATTTTGATAAATTTAAAAATCACCCTCTTTTAGATTCATTAAATAAATATATTCCCGACTGGGGCAGGGCTACTTATCTATATTATTTCAATATTAGAATGAATGCGTGCATGTATTCCTTTAAGGATAACAATATTGTAAACAATAGCCCATATAGAGTATTAGGTTTTGATACAGATAACTATTTAAAAGATTTAATTCCCCTATTAGAAGATTTTTCGGAAAAATCTGATTTTAAAACATTTTATAAAAATAACGAAGCCTATTATCAATCTTTAATAAATTCATATCACGAGCTAGTCCCAATAAATAAAATGTGGACATGGGTTGAAAATAAGTTTTCTGAAAAATATGATTCTTATACCATATATTTTTCACCTTTAATAGGAGGCATGCATAGCACGCAACGGTTTTCGGAAAATGATTTTAAGGAAACAGCTATGTTTATTAATGCGCCCACTTTCNNAAAAGACTNTTCNANNAGTGAAAAAAAGGCCATACTTGCAAGANNCGTTTTTACAGAAATAGACCATAATTACGTAAACCCTACTACCGATAAATTTAAAGAAATAAACGCTTTATTACGGCCTTTAGACTGTTGGAATAAAGGCACGAGAGGTTATAATAATAGTTATGCTACATTTAATGAATATATGACTTGGGCGGTTTTTACCCTATACCTTTATGATAATTTTGATAAAAAAACCTTCGAAAAAAGAAATAAAATTGAAACNNATTTTATGGTTAATGGAAGAGGCTTNATAAAGTATAAAGAATTTAATGAGTTTGTATTAGACTGGTATATAAAAAATCCTAATGAGTCCTTAGAAAAATNGTANCCTGAAGTGATAGAGTGGATTAAAAGTGAAAACTGTAAATAATTAATATCAATTAAAAAACTGTAACAANTCAAAAAATAATAACTCTTTTATTTATCNTATTAANATTTTTTAAAATANNCTCAATAACTCAACATGAAACAAAACCTAATCCTCTTAAGCATAATAACCTTATCATTTTTTTCTGTAAAAGCACAAGATAATTGCGATTGTGAAAGCTATTTTAAATGGTTAAAAACCACTTTTGAAGAAAACGATGCGGGTTTTGCTTATGCCTTAGAGAAAAAAGAAGAAGGCGCTTATAAACTGCATAATGAATCTTTTCTGAAAAAAGTAAAATCGGTTAACGACAATACACGTTGTACAAAACTACTTTCGGAGTGGCTCACATTTTTTAGGTCTGGTCACTTATCAATTAATCGTATTAATGGCACTTCGGAACAATTGAGTGAACAGGATATTATCAAGCAATTTGAACATTGGGAAACAGCCACTATAAATCTACCCGAATTTGAAAATTATCTCAACACAAAATCTTATCAGGATTATGAAGGTATTTGGCAGTCGGGAGTTTATAAAATCGCCATAAAGAAAGATGGCGATTATTATATAGGTTCTATTATTGAAGCCGATGGGGTGTATTGGCGAAAAGGTCAGGTTAAATTAAAAATCTATACTGATGGTAATACCACCAAATCTACCTTCTATTATCGAGACCATTCTGCTCATGAATTTGATCAAGTTGTATTATCCGAAAACAATTTTTTACAAATGGGAACTGTAAATTTGATAAGAGTAAATGCGGAATTAAATCCGTCCCAAAAACAGCATCTCAAATTAATTTCTGCGAATAAGCCTTTTATTGAATCGATATCTAAAAACACTTTAATCTTAAGAATTCCATCTTTTTCTTTTTCAGAAAAAGAAGCTATAAACCGTGTAATTTTGGAGCATAAAGAACAAATTTTAAAAACAGAAAATTTAATTATTGATATTAGAGGTAACGGCGGCGGAAGTGATTCTAGCTATGATGAAATTTTACCCTTTCTATACACCAATCCAATTCGGGTTGTTGGCACGAAAATGTTATCCACTACATTGAATAATCAACGGATGTTAAATTCAAAGGATACTCACGCCCATTCTGATGAAGAAAAAAAACAATACCAAGCCGCTTATGATACCTTAAACAAACACCTTGGAGAATTTGTGCATTTAGGCACTTCAAAAGTGAGTATAAAAACTTTGGAGACTGTTCATGCTTTTCCGAAAAACATAGGTATTATTATAAATGAAGGCAATGGCAGTACTTCCGAACAATTTTTATTAGCCGCAAAACAAAGTAAAAAAGTAAAGCTTTTTGGAACAACAACTGCAGGCATTTTAGATATCTCGAACATGCATTTTGTCAACTCGCCTTGTAATGAATTTCGGTTAGGTTATTCCTTATCTAAAAGTATGCGAATTCCTGAAATGGCTATAGATGGAAAAGGGATTTCTCCCGATTATTATATCGATAAAAGCATTGCTTCAGATAAATGGGTGGAGTTTGTGGAGAAGATATTGAATGCAAAATTTTAAATGGAAAAGTTAAAATTATAAAGTCATTGCGAGCGCAGTGAAGCAATCTTATGCATTTGAGCAGAATTTAGTTCAACAGATTGCTTCAGTCGTACCTCCCCTTCCTGCGGCCGTCAGGTTCGCAATGACAAACTAATGCCTACTCCCTTTTGCCTAACAGGCTAATTTCTAACAACTATCAACAAATCACTAAATAAGAATACCTTAACAGCATCCCCCACCATCATAATGGAAGGTAGATTCTGAAAAATAAATATCGTCTCTTCCTAAAGCTTGTAACGCACCGGCAGTTTTGTCACAGATTGCTAAAGGCTG
>JAESQB010000176.1 GCA_016765375.1 Flavobacteriaceae bacterium
GCTTCATAACAACCTTAGCCACTTCAAAAGCTTTTTTTGTAAGATAGGTGGTAAATCCAGAACTTCCGCCCCAACTAAAACTGGGAATAAAATTTCTCGGAAAACCACTACCAAAAATATTGGCACTCACCCCAATTACGGTACCCGTATTAAACATGGTATTGATACCGCATTTACTGTGATCGCCCATCATCAAACCACAAAACTGTAAGCCGGTCTTGGCAAAGCCTTGGGTTTCATAGTTCCATAAACGAACTTCGGCATAATTATTTTTAAGATTCGAGTTATTTGTATCTGCCCCTAAATTACACCATTCACCTATTACAGCGTTTCCTAAAAACCCATCATGCGCTTTATTGCTATTTGCAAAAAACACCGAATTATTCACCTCGCCTCCCACCTTACAATAAGGACCAACCGTTGTGGGACCATAAATTTTTGCTGCCATTTTTAGGGTAGCACCTTCACATAAGGCAAAAGGCCCCCTAATGGTGCAGTACTCCATGATCGTAGTATCCTTCCCTATATAAATAGGCCCATTACTAGCGTTTAAAGAGGCTATGTTAAGAGAAGCGCCTTCTTCTATAAATATCTGTTCTTTATTTACACAAAATACACTTTCAGGAATGGGTTCAGAAGTTTTTCCTTTGGTTAAAATTTCAAAATCTAAGGCGATGGCTTGGGCGTTTAATTTAAAAATATCCCAGGTATGTTGTATTCTTAATAGCGCATCCGAAGCATATTGCGCAATGTCATAATCTTTAAAATCAACATTTTGGCTATCCCCTCCATAATAAGCTAGAGGCTCGTCATTATAAAAAAGTGCTTCATTTTTTTTAAGACCTTTAACCTTGTTTACTAAATCTTCAGTAGGAATAAAGGAGGCATTAATAAAAATATTAAGGGTTTGTTCCCGTTTAGGAAATTTTTCTTGTAAATAGTCTTCAGTAATAGTTCCTGTAGTTGAAGCCAAGTGTTTTTCCCATTTCTCTCTTAAGGTTAAAATTCCTATTCGTATATCGGCAACAGGCCGTGTATAAGTAAATGGTAATAATTGGTTACGTACAGTACCGTCAAAGAGAATATAGTTCATTTAGATGTTTTTTTAAAAAGCTACAAATTACAAATTCCCTTCTAAAATTTAGAAATAGACATAAAAAAAAGCCCTCCGCCAAAGGCGGAAGGCTTATATTGTTTGCTTTAAAAAAGCTTATTTTTTAAACTTAGCGTATTTTGTTTTAAACTTATCTATACGTCCAGCGGTATCAATTAATTTAGATTTACCAGTATAATAAGGATGTGACGTTCTTGAAATTTCAAGTTTCACTAAAGGGTATTCAACACCTTCAAAGTCAAGGGTTTCTTTTGTATCAACCGTTGATTTTGTTATAAACACATCGTTGTTAGACATGTCTTTAAAAGCTACTAATCTATAATTTTCTGGGTGAACACCTTTTTTCATGATCTTTTTATTTTAATAAAGCCTCTATTTTTGAGTGTGCAAATTTAAACATTTAAATACGAAATGACAATACTTATAGAAATAATTTTTTTCATACTCAATTCGCGATTTATAATTATTGCCCACGTGTAACCTTTTAGTATATTTGTGTACATACTAATCAAACTATAAAATCAACAACAATATGGAATCAACTGCTTCAGTAAAAAAAATTGCTTTAAACTATGGTGTTCTTTGGGGAATGCTTTCAATTGTACTCTCAGTAATATTATATGTTACTAATAATTATATAGGTGGAAGCTGGGTACAATCCCTAGCCGGAACAATTATAATGATTGGCGCAATTGTTTATGGGCTTAAAGCTTTTAAAAGTGATAATGAGGGTTTTCTATCATTAAGTGAAGCACTTAAAGTAGGGCTCGCCATTTCGGTGATTGCTGCTATTATAACTACCCTTTATTTTTATCTTTTTATTACCGTTATAGAAACCAGTTTTATCGAACAATTGATGGAATTTAATCGTGAAAATATGATTNCATCAANTCCTAATATGNCNGAAGAACAANTGGAAGCANNACANGAAATAANTGCCAAANTNATGACNCCAGGNNTAATGTCCTCAATTGCACTTATGGGCACACTTTTCTTTGGGTTTATAACAGCCCTTATTGCTGGATTGGTTATGAAAAACAACCGTCCCGATTAATTTTTTTATTANGTGAATCTATCCATCGTTATACCGCTTCTCAACGAAGAAGAATCTTTAGATGAATTATACCATTGGATTGCAAAAGTCATGCAATCCAATGGTATTTTATACGAGCTCATATTTATTGACGATGGCAGTAGCGATGGGTCTTGGGAAAAAATTAAAAGCCTTTCAGAAAAAGATGATGCCGTTAAAGGCATAAAATTTTTCCGCAATTACGGAAANTCTCAAGCCTTACATGCCGGTTTTAAATTAGCACAAGGCGATATTATCATCACCATGGATGCCGACNTGCAAGACAACCCCGAAGAAATTCCGGAGATGTGTAAATTAATTACAGAGCAGGATTACGACCTTGTCTCGGGTTGGAAAAAGAAACGTTACGACTCAAGATTNGCNAAAAACCTACCTTCAAAACTCTTTAATTTTGCGGCTAGAAAAACTTCAGGAATCAAACTACACGATTTTAACTGTGGCTTAAAAGCCTATAAAAAGGTAGTGANCAAAAATATTGAGGTCACCGGCGAAATGCACCGCTATATTCCTGTACTCGCAAAAAATGCCGGCTTTACTAAAATAACCGAAAAAGTTGTACAACACCAAGCTCGAAAATACGGCAATACCAAGTTTGGCGCAGAACGTTTTATCAATGGTTTTTTAGATTTAATAACCATCAGATTTCTTTCTAAATTCGGGAAACGACCCATGCATTTATTTGGTGCTTGGGGCGCATTAACCTTAGTTATAGGGTTTTGTTTTGCCGCTTATTTAGGCATCGATAAATTATTCTTTAACCCATTGGGCAGACTCATTACCGAGAGACCACAATTTTATATAGCACTTACTGCCATGATCATAGGAACACAATTATTCTTAGCCGGCTTCTTAGGCGAGATTGTTCTCAGAGCCAAAAAGGATAAAACGGCTTATAAAATTTCCGAAGAAATTAACCTATAAACAAGGAGCTGTTCTATAAAAAATCATTGATTCTCCTGCCCGTTCCGCAGGCGGGCGATACAATTTTTCTCCGCTCTGCTATGAAAAACCACTCGAATTGACAATGAGTTTTTAAATCGGGCTCATATTATTAAAAAACTCAAGATAAGTTCAACCTATACCTCAAATACACATAAATAATTTTACTTTTGCAACAATAAAATTAAAGTATGGGTGTGGATCAAAGTATTCTCGATAAGGCAAATAAATGGCTAACTGCTACTTTTGATGAGAAAACAAAACAACAAATAAAAAATTTAATTTCTAGCAATCCTTCTGAATTAAACGATTGCTTTTACAAATCACTAGAATTTGGAACCGGTGGTATGCGAGGCATTATGGGTCCCGGTGACAATAGAATAAACCCATACACCCTAGGTAAAAACACTCAGGGTCTCTCTCAATATTTAAAGGAAACGTTCAATGGCGTTCCGCTTAGAGTTGCCATTGCTTTTGACTGTAGAAATAACAGCAAAGAACTTGCCAAGGTGGTTGCCGATGTTTTTTCGGCCAACGGTATTCAGGTATTTTTATTTTCAGACCTACGTCCCACTCCTGAACTTTCATTTGCCGTAAAACACCTTAATTGCCAATGCGGCATCGTGCTAACCGCCTCACACAACCCGCCCGAATACAACGGTTATAAAGTATATTGGGTAGATGGCGGACAACTAGTGCCTCCCCAAGATAAAGAAATTATCACCCTAATTAATAGCCTAGATTACGATGATATAAATTTTAAGGCGAACGAATCGCTTATAAGCTATATAGACCAAGAAGTAGATCTTCCTTTTTTAAAAGCTACAATAAAAAATGGCACCTTTGGCTTAACAAAGAGTGCCCGAGAATCATTAAATATTGTATTTACGCCCTTACACGGCACTTCGGTAACAATGATACCCAAGGCGCTTGAAATGGCTGGTTATACGCAAGTACACATCGTTAAGGAGCAAGAACAACCCGACGGAAATTTTCCCACCGTAGCCTCACCAAATCCCGAAGAACCTGAAGCCTTAGCCATGGCACTGGCTTTGGCAGAAAAAACAAAAGCTGATATCGTTATTGGCACCGATCCCGATTGCGATCGCCTGGGCATAGCCATAAGAGATTTTAATG